>JAFDFO010000160.1 GCA_019309815.1 Deltaproteobacteria bacterium | reverse complement strand
CATTTTGATTGGCCTTTTTTGCTGCTCGCCGTTACAATTGGGGGGATTGGCATCCTTTCGCTCTATAGCGCATCAACAGCCAGCGCTGACATAACCGACCCAAAAAAACTGGTCTACGTAAAACAGACTTATTGGCTATGCATCGGCAGTGGCGCCATGATTATGATGCTTCTCTTCAGTTACAGGTGGTTGAGCCGTTTGGCCTTCCCTATCTACTGGTTTTCAGTAGGTTTACTTATTGCTGTGGTGTTCCTTGGGAAGGAGATCTCCGGATCCCAGCGCTGGCTTGTCTTCGGCCCGGTTTCGTTCCAACCCTCGGAAGTCGTGAAGATCTCCTTGGCGATCATTCTGGCTCGGTATTTTGCCGACACAGTAACTGAAAGAGGGTTTTCCTTGTGGGAGCTTTGGAAGCCGCTCGTCTGGATCCTAATCCCCTTTGCCTTTATTGTGAAACAGCCGGATCTTGGCACCGGACTTGTCCTCCTTCTCATCGGAGCCAGTGTCACCATGTTTGTGAAGATTGAGCGCAGGTCGCTTTTCTTTCTGAGTGCAGTGGGTATCGGAGGGGCTGTTGCGGGCTGGTTTTTCCTGAAAGGATACCAGAAGCAGCGGATCCTGGCGTTTCTCGACCCACAGGGAGATCCCCTGGGTGCCGGCTATCATATTATTCAGTCCAAAATTGCAGTCGGCTCGGGATCATTGACGGGTAAGGGCTTTTTGCACGGAACCCAGAACGCTCTCTCTTTCATCCCCGAGCAGCACACAGACTTCATTTTTTCTATCCTGGCCGAGGAGTGGGGATTCTTGGGGTCTGCGTTCGTGGTCTCCCTCTATCTGTTGCTGGTGATATGGGGCTTGAGCGTAGCAGTACGGTCCAAGGACCCGTTCGGTACGATTCTAGCGGTTGGACTCACCAGTATGATATTCTGGCACACCTTTGTCAACGTGGCCATGGTACTGGCACTACTCCCTGTAGTTGGGGTTACCTTGCCACTCATCAGTTACGGAGGTTCTTCAATGCTGACAACCATGCTGGCGATAGGAATCCTCTTGAACATCAGCATGCGCAGGTTCATGTTTAAAGATTGAGGTTATTGGGGAGGACCTCTGTAGTCATTCCTGGCGGGTTATTGCACACAAAAAGAAAAAAAACCTTTGACAATTCAGCCATAGTAAGATATAGACGTTCCGTTTTTTCGTGGTAATTTTGGTACGTACATTTCTTCATCTTTGAACCCTCCAGATCTAGGTTGGGAGTCCGGAAATGGCAATTATTCCTGATTGGACATTGATTTTGCAGATCATCAACTTCCTTGCACTCGTCTTTATCCTCAATGCAGTCTGCTACAAACCCATCCGCGCCATCCTGATTCAAAGAAAGCAAAAGATTCAAGGGTTTGAGCAGGATATCGACGGCCTGAAACAGGAAGCGACTGAAAGTGACCAGAGCTTTCAAACAAAGATCGGCGAGGCCAAACTAAAGGGCTTTCAGCAGCAAGAGGCCTTGAAGGAAAGCGCTGAAGAAGAGGAAAAGAAGCTTATCGAGGAAATTCACCAAACGGCGCAGGCGGACCTAAAGACCGTGCGCGCCCAGATTGCCAAAGATGCTGAAGGTGCCAGGCTGAGTTTGCAGGCGGAAGCACAGGCTTTCTCTGCGGCAATTGCTGAGAAGATACTAGGGAGGGCTGTGTCATGAAGGCGTTTACCAGGACGAGAAAGGCGCGCTATCTGATCAGCCTTTTTGTTGTTGTTTCGGTCATTTTCGCTGTGGGGACGGTTTGGGCCTCCTCTGAAGGCGGGGGAAGCGATTTCAACAAGAATAAGGACCTGATTTACCGCGTCATGAACTTTACTTTACTCGTAGGCATCATCTTCTTTCTAGTAAGGAAACCGGCAGCCAAGGGCCTGGAAGCGAGACGAGAGGGGATCAAAGACCAGTTGGACGACCTGGAACGCCAGAAAGAGGAAGCGCAAAACCAACTTGCTGAAACCAAACAAAAACTTTCTCAGCTGGGCGCTGAAGTTGAAAGAATAATGGCTGACTACGTCCAGATGGGGGAGGCGGCAAGAGCGAGAATTTTGGACGAGGCCAGGGCCTCAGCCGAGAAACTCCAGGAACAGGCCAGGAAGAGTATTGAGCACGAATTTAAAAGTGCCAAACAGCAGCTCAAGGCAGACATGGCCGAGCAGGCAGTGGCCGCGGCAGAAGAGTTGATAAGAAAGAACATCCAGGACGATGATCAAGAACGCATTATTGATGAATATCTAGAAAAGGTGGTGGTGGCTCAGTGACAAGCCTAAAGATCGCTAGACGATATGCCAAGGCCCTATTGGCCATAGGTAAAGAAGACGGCCAGGCTCAAACTTACAAGGGGGAGTTGGGAGATTTTGTAAAGCTCCTGGATGAACAACAGGAGCTGGAAATGGCCATTTCCAATCCCTTGTATGATGCTGAAGGCCGGAAGAGGGTCTTACAAACGGTGGTGGAACGTTCGGGGGTCTCCCAGGTCATGAAGTCCTTCTTGTCCCTGTTGTTTGAAAAAGGCAGGATACAATATTTGAGGGACATTCGTGACTTTTATGAGAAGCTGACCGACGAACTTGCCAATATTGTGCGTGCCGATCTCGTGTTTGCCACGGATGTCTCTGACGAGACACTCGAGAGAATTCGGAGTGCGCTGGCTCAGAAGACCGGAAAAAATGTGAAAATGGATGTCAGTGTTGACCCGGCTCTGATCGGTGGCGCAGTCACCAAGATTGGAGATTTGGTGTTGGACGGAAGCGTTAGAACCCAGCTTAAGAGCTTAAAGGAATCTTTGCAAAGGAGTGAGGTTATCTGATGGAAATTCGAGCCGAAGAAATCAGCGACATTATCAAGGACCAGATTCAGGACTATGACAAGAAGGTAGACATCAGCGAAACAGGAACCATCTTGTCGGTGGGTGATGGGATTGCCAGAGTGTATGGCGTGGAGAAGGCCATGTCCATGGAGCTTCTCGAGTTTCCACACGGAATCATGGGCCTCGTCCTCAATTTGGAAGAAGACAATGTGGGCGTGGCGATCATGGGTGAAGACATCGAGCTCCAGGAAGGCGACATCGTTAAGCGAACCGGGAAAATCGCTGAGGTCCCCGTGGGGGATGCGATCCTAGGACGTGTGGTGGACTCCTTGGGGGCTCCCTTGGACGGCAAAGGGCCTATCGAGACCACAGAGACGCGCCGTGTGGAGATGATCGCCCCTGGTGTTATTGACCGCCAGTCGGTGAACGAACCGATGTACACAGGCCTGAAGGCTATCGACGCCATGACGCCTGTGGGGCGTGGGCAGCGGGAGCTCATCATCGGTGACCGTCAGATCGGAAAGACGGCCATCTGTGTGGACGCGATCATCAACCAAAAAGGCCAGGATGTGGTGTGCATTTACGTGGCGTGCGGTCAGAAGAAATCGACCGTTGCCCAGGTTGTGGAAGTTCTGGAAAAAGCCGGAGCCATGGAATACACCGTCGTGGTATCGGCCTGTGCCAGTGACCCCGCGACACTTCAATACATCGGCCCGTATGCGGGCTGTGCCATGGGTGAGTTTTATCGGGACAACGGCAGACATGCCTTGATCATTTTTGATGATCTTTCCAAACAAGCCGCGGCCTATCGCCAGATTTCTCTCCTCTTGAGACGACCTCCCGGGCGTGAGGCCTATCCCGGCGATATTTTCTTTAACCACTCCCGGCTCTTGGAGCGGGCATCCAAGCTGAACGACGAACTGGGTGCCGGTTCCCTGACAGCGCTTCCCATTATCGAAACACAGGCAGGTGATGTTTCCGCCTTTATCCCCACAAACGTTATTTCCATTACAGATGGACAGATCTATCTGGAGCCGGCCCTTTTCTTCTCAGGTGTGCGTCCGGCAATTAACGTGGGCCTTTCTGTTTCTCGCGTTGGGGGCGCGGCACAAGTCAAGGCCATGAAGCAGGTGGCCGGTTCATTGCGTCTCGACCTGGCACAGTTTCGTGAACTCGAAGCGTTTGCCGCATTCGGAAGTGACCTGGATAAGGCGACACAGCAGCAGTTGACTCGCGGGACGCGCCTTGTAGAAATCCTGAAACAACCGCAATACGACCCTCTTAGCCTGGAAAAACAGGTGACGATTCTGTATGCGGGTACAAAGGGCTATCTGGACAAGTACCCTGTAGAGGTCCTGGGTAAGTATGAGGCCGGACTCTACCCGTTTGTGGAGAGCAAATATCCTCAGATCTTTAGCGAGCTGGCGGAAAAGAAAGAGATCAGCGAAGCCCTGGACAAGACCATGGCCGAGGCTCTTGCTGCCTACGATGAGGAGTTCAAGGACACGATCCAGTAGTCGGTGGAATATAGGGGTAACATATGGCGACACTCAAGGATATAGAGAGACAGATCGGAGCGGTCAAGAAGACGCAGAAGATCACCAAGGCCATGAACATGGTGGCAGCCTCCAAGCTCAGGGGGGCCCAGGACAAGATGGAGGCATTCCGGCCTTATGCCGTGAAATTTGCCGAGGTGCTGGGCAGTTTGGCGGAACGCATAGAAGCAGACGAGGAGCATCTCCCGCCCCTCCTTGCGTCCAGGGAGGAAATCAAGACCGTCGATTTGCTGGTCATGACATCTGATCGAGGTCTGTGCGGGAGTTTCAATACAAATCTGTGTGTAAAGGCCGATAAGTTTCTGAAGGAAAAGGCGGAGCAAGGTATTGAAACACGTCTCATCTGTATAGGTCGTAAGGGCCGGGATTACTTTCGCCGCAGAAAACAAAACATCATCGGCGAGCACATTGGCGTGGTGGGCGCAAGGTTCGGCTTCAACGTTGCCATAAATGCCGGCCGGGACATGATTGACAGCTTCCTGGCGGAAGAAACCGACGAAGTCCACATGCTTTATTCCGAGTTTGTGTCCATGGCAAAACAGGCCCCGACCGTGAAGCAGCTTCTGCCCATTGCAGGTGTTGAAAAGGTCGAGAAAGATCAAGAAGCTGCTGATGAGGTTTATATTGCGGAACATATCTGTGAGCCTTCCGCAGAGGAGCTCATGGCCGATATGCTTCCCAAGCAGGTCTATGTCCAGGTATTCAGGGGATTGCTGGAAACATCCACCAGTGAACATGCGGCCCGCATGGCGGCGATGGACAATGCCACGACCAACTGTAAGGAAATGGTCACC
>JAFDFO010000159.1 GCA_019309815.1 Deltaproteobacteria bacterium | reverse complement strand
TCACCAATCATGTAAATCCGCCCCACTTTTTCGTGATTTTTTGCCTTGTCCTCATTCTCACAGTTATGTTTCACGGCCTGTGCACGGCCGAATACTACAACAACGATGAGCCTCATCAAAAGGTGGCAACCAACGAAACCCCAGGGGCGATAAACCCGGCAACGGCCCCCGCTCAGGACCAGGTGATGGATCCAGCAACGCTTGAACTCCTGAAGGCAAGGAAGTTGTCTTTAGATCAGGAGCGCTCACAAATTGAGAAGGAACTCGCTGGGATTATCAAGGTAGGGCTCGAACAAAAAACCAGCAGCAACAGGAAAACCAAGAGAGCAATGTGGAAGGTCAACGAGGATTTGGAAGCCATGGCTAAGCGGCTTGCCGCACACCATGAGAAGAGAGACAAGTTTGAAAGAGACTGGGACCAATACTATGTCACGTTAAAGGATTCGCCCGAGCTCAAAAAACTGGGGGAGAGGGAAACAGCCCTGGACTGGGATCGTACTCAAATTCTTGAGAAAATAACGGAGCTTGTGGAAACGCATAACCAGCAATTAACAAAAAAGAAAGCAATCCAGTGGTACCAGGTTGTCTTGCGGGAAATAGATGAACGACTTGATGTATTCCAGAAGAACAGAGATGCCCTTGAGAGAGATTGGGGGGCTTTTTATAGTAACAAATAAGCGATAGAACATGATCTGTCCTTGCACCCCGTCTTCTTGAGCGGGGCTGATCCTCCATTGGGATACTCATCCCCAAGTCCCTCAAACCTCTGCAGAACGTCCAACATTGAAACCTGGATAGAAAAGCAAATCACATCATGTCCTTTCTTTACCAGCATCGCACAGTCCTGATTTGTCTCGTTCTTGTCGTGGCTACCCTTGCCGTTTACTGGCAAGTACGAAACCATGACTTTGTGGACCTTGACGATAGCATGTATGTCTTCGAAAACCGTCACGTGCAGGAAGGGTTTACAGGAGACGGCGTGTCTTGGGCATTCACGAACACGGTCTCAGGGATGTGGATTCCGTTGACCTGGCTTTCTTTCATGGCAGGGAGCCATTTTTACGGGATATCACCGGGTTGGCATCATCTCACAAACGTTTTCATCCATTTGGCCAATGTCTTATTGTTGCTCTTTTTGCTCAGGAGAATGACAGGGGATTTCTGGCGAAGCGTCTTTGTTGCGGCATTGTTTGCGTTGCACCCCATGCACGTGGAGTCCGTGGCATGGATATCCGAGCGTAAAGATGTATTAAGCGCTTTGTTCTTCTTTCTGACTGTCTGGTGGTACTCAAGTTATGTAGAACGACCAAGCCTTAGAGGATACTTGTTGGTTCTCCTCTTCTTCCTCCTCGGTCTAATGGCAAAACCCATGCTTGTAACTCTTCCGTTTGTTCTCATTCTTCTGGACTACTGGCCACTGGATCGGTTTAAGCTGGATCAAGTCTTCACTCGCCATGGCAAAGGAGAACGACTTCGTTTCCTTCAGTTGGTGTTAGAAAAGATTCCGTTGTGTGTCATTGCTGCAGCAGCAAGTGCTGTGACCTTTGCTGCACATCAAAAAGCTGGGGGGATATACACGCTGGAAGCGTTGCCCATTGATGTCAGAATGACAAATGCTTTTGTTTCTTACCTCAAATACATTGGAATGTTGTTCTATCCCGCCAAACTGGCGGTATTATACCCCCATCCGAATTCAGCATCATGCTTGAAGTCTGTCGTAGCCTTTCTCTTCCTTGGGGGCACATCCTGGTTGTTGTTCCGCAACGCCCGGAAGTATCCTTATTTGTTTGTAGGATGGTTCTGGTATCTGGGTGTGCTCGTGCCTGTCATTGGCTTTGTACACGCGGGGTCGCAAGCTATGGCAGACCGTTTTGTCTATATACCTTTCGTCGGTCTATATGTTGCCATCGCCTGGGGTGTTCCTCAACTTATGGGAAGCTGGACCCATAGGAAGCTGTCCCTTACAATCCTGTCAACGATTTGTGTTTCAATACTCATGGCAGCGTCATGGAATCAAGTCCGGTACTGGCAAAACAGCTTAAAGCTCTTTGGCCATACCCTCAGGCACACATCAAACAATTGGTTAATCAACGGCAGCTTAGCAAATGCCCTCGGCAAAGAAGGGCGCACCGATGAAGCCATCGCGTATTACTTCGAAGCGCTGCGCATTAAGCCTAATTATTGGGATGCACATTACAACCTGGGTAATGCCCTTGACAAAAAAGGACGCACTGATGAAGCCATCAAACATTACCTGGAAGCGCTGCAGGCAAAACCCGATTATGAAAAGGCACATAACAACCTGGGGGTTGCCCTTGACAAAAAAGGACGCACTGATGAAGCCATCAAACATTACCTGGAAGCGCTGCGGATAAAACCCGATCATGAAGAAGCACACAACAACCTGGGAATTGCCCTTGACAAAAAAGGACGCACTGATGAAGCCATCGGGCACTACTTGGAAGCGCTGCGCACTAGACCTGATTATGTATATGCGCTAAACAACCTTGGTAGCGCCCTTGACAAAAAAGGACGCACCGACGAAGCCATCAAATATTACCTGGAGGCGCTGCGGATAAAACCCGATTATGAAAAGGCGCACAATAACCTGGGTAATGCCCTTAGAGAAAAGGGACGAATAGACGACGCCATCAAACATTACCTGGAAGCGCTGCGGATAAAACCCGACTATGAAAAGGCGCATAACAACTTGGGAATTGCTTTGATTCACCAGGGAAATGTTCAGAAAGCCCTTTACCATTTCCGAGAGGCTATTCGAATAAAGGCAGACTATGCTGACGCGCGACACAACCTCGCAAGAGCAGAGATGCTTCAGAAACAGCGCCAGTGATTGGCAAGTTCCTCCCCTTGCCCTCGACTCGGGTGGAAGCCGTGTTTTCAATCCCGCCCTTGGCAGGCACGAATTCACAGCACGGGCCCGAGCATGGCAATGGAGTTATTCCAGAGCCGGCGTCGCCAGGTCCAGCGCTCCACCATTTCGCAGGTGATCGGTTTGGATTTGGCGATGTAGCTTTCCTGCCGTTGACGCATGTCAGCAGTCAGCGACCGGTCGTAGAACAAGATGTTGTTCTCGTAATTGAGTTCGAAACTTCGGCGATCCATGTTAGCGGAACCGATCAGTGTGACTTCCCCGTCAAGGGTCAGGGACTTGGTATGCAATAGCCCGCCCTCGTATTCGAAGATTTGGACTCCGGCAGCGAGAAGATCGCTGTAATAACTTCGACTTGCCGCACCGACGATCCATGAGTCATTCCTTGCCGGAACAATGATGGTCGTATCGACCCTGCGGCGGGCGCTCGCGCACAGCCCCGCCTGCATGGACTCGTCGGGAACGTAGTACGGAGTCGAGATGACCAACTCGCGGCGGGCAGTGTACATCAAAGACTCAAACATCTCGGGCATAGCGGAGTAGCGAACTGTCGGTCCGGTCCCGATCACCTGTGCCGGAACCCCGGGCTGAGTCGGCGGGATGGGCTGCCTTAGCAGATCGCTGACATTTTCGCCCGTTTCGGCCTCCCAGTCGCTGGCGAACAGGAATTGGTTCTGGCGGGCGATCGGCCCCTCAAAACGCATCATAGCGTCCACCCACGGTGCGTACTTGGCCTTGACACGAAACTCCGGGTCGGCACAGTTCTGACTTCCGCAATAAGTGATGTGATTGTCTACGATGACGATTTTGCGGTGATTGCGCAGGTCGATACGACCCTTCAGGGGCCGCAACAGCGGATTGCCGATGGGCAAGGCGCTGGCCAGGTGCACGCCCGCTTCGCGCATGGCCTTCCAGTGTTCCGAGCCGATCATGATGCGCGAACCCAGACCGTCCGCCATGGCTCGGCAGGTGACACCGCGTGCAGCAGCCCGCTTCAGTGCCTCCACCACCTTGCAACCGTTGTTGTCCATTAGCCAGATGTAGAACAACAGGTGGACGTGGTCTTTTGCGGCATCGATATCGGCCATGATGGAGGCTATGGTCGCGTTCGAATCTAGCATCAAGTGCGCCCGGTTGCCGCCGACGGGGTCGAAACCGTTGACCGTTTTTCCGACTTGAAACAGATGCGCGTAACGATGCGGCACATCGACCTGCAAGTTCGTCGCGTCCGCTCCTGCAGCGTCGGCCACATCCGGCAGCCGCAAGAGGACCTCGCGCATCCGCTCCACGCGGCGTCGACCGATGTTCGTTTCACCCAACAGGATGTAAGCCAGGATGCCCAACACCGGTAAGCCGATGATGACCACGATCCAGGCGATCCGTGACGCCGGATCCCGATGAGGCCGCAACAGCACCCTCACGACGAACACGATCTGGATGAGAATATGAAGGGTCATGGAGATGGTCCCTATAGATATGCCTTGATTCATAGATCAAATTCTCCTGTCACAATTGATCCCTCCTTGCAGTTTGCGAAATAACACGCTGCTTCTGATAGATAGTGTTGATTTTTAGAAGTTCTAGAATTATTTCAAATTGAGATTATAAATCAAATTTGGATAATTTGAAAACATTCGCTTCAAATTACCAAAATTTTTGCACAAAAAAACGGGAAGCCATAATATTATACCTACCCGGTTTTATTGAAATTTTGGCGTCCCCAAGGGGATTTGAATGCGCCGAAGGCGCACAAGCCCCTGCTGTCCCGCTTGAAGAGCGGGAGACCCTGGACCGCCAAAATATGAAAGGCCCAGCGAAATGCTGGGCCTTGATTTATTTTGGCGTCCCCAAGGGGATTTGAACCCCTGCTGCCGGCGTGAAAGGCCGGTGTCCTGGACCAGGCTAGACGATGGGGACGTTGGTGGGCCGTGCTGGACTCGAACCAGCGACTCTCTGCTTAAAAGGCAGATACTCTGCCAACTGAGTTAACGGCCCGTTTGGAGGGCTGAAAGGTAACACCGAGCCCCCCCCCTGTCAAGCGGAAAGGGGGTCAAAAATCGGCCTTTATGCCCGTTAACATTGGTTTTTGTTGAAGTTGACAAAAGGCGTTTTGGACGTTGATGACAAGAACTTTGAATCAGAGATATTGAAAGCTGAGAAGCCGGCCTTGGTCGACTTCTGGGCACCCTGGTGCGGTCCTTGTAAGGCGATTGCGCCGGTACTCAAGGAACTGGAAGAGGCACACGGTGACAGCATCATCTTTGCCAGGTGCAACGTAGACGACAGTCCTAATACCCCAGTGCAATACAGCATCCGGGCCATCCCTACCCTTATCCTCTTTCAAGATGGAAAAGTAGTTGATCAGGTCGTCGGTGCTGTACCAAAATCCCACCTCGAAGCTTTTGTAAAAAAAGTACTCTAAATGACTGAAATTCCATGTGATGTTGCCATAATCGGCTGTGGGCCTGCCGGGCTTCAAGCAGCGATCCACGCTGCCGGCAAGAAGGCAAAGGTTGTCGTCTTTGGAAAGCCTCGCAAAAGCGGGCTGTACAAGGCCCATGTGGCCAATTTCTGCTGTTATGACAAACCTGTCAAAGGAAAGCAGATGCTTGCGGCCGGCAGGGCTCAAGCTGAAGGTTTCGGCGCAATATTCGTGGAAGAGGATATCATCGAAACGAAGAATGAAGATCAGGTTTTTAGCCTGCTTACAGAAAGCGGGAAATCCTTTACCTCGCATGCACTCATCCTTTCAATGGGGGTTACCCGAAAGGAGCTGCGCGTCAAAGGAGAGAAGAGGATGTGGCTGTCGTAGGCAACGAAAGTGCCGCTGTAACCGGTGCCCTGACCCTGTTGTCATATGCCAAGACCGTAACTCTGATTTGCCGGAAGCTCATGGTTACCGACGCGCTCGACAAACGACTTAAAGAGAGCGAGGTTAAGGTCATCCAAGACACCTGGGTCAAGGAGATCCTTGGAGAGAACGACCTAGAGGGAATATTGCTGAAAAACAAGGAGACTCTCAAAGTCGATGGGGTCTTTGTTGAGCTTGGAGCAAAGGGTGCCCTGGAACTTGCCGCCAACCTCGGGGTGGCCTTTGATGCGGAGACTTTTAGCT
>JAFDFO010000158.1 GCA_019309815.1 Deltaproteobacteria bacterium | reverse complement strand
CTTACACGCTTGGTAGCGTGTTTGTACATGGGTCAAGGCTGTGTAGAAGATCCGTGCCGTCGTGGTACCTGTCAGGAAATATTCGGTGACCTGACTTCAAAAAGAGATACCCCCCGCCAGCTCCTCAAACATGGTTCGAAACGGAACATATTTTTGACAACCGCTCTAATCCTTGCATTTTTTCGCAGCCATGAATGAAAACGACAAACACCTGTTAGGACCCGGTCTCTTTGCTGGTGTGGGCTTGACTTCGCTGGCTACGCTGATGCTTCAGGTTTGCCTCATGCGCCTGTTTTCTGTGGCACTCTGGCACCACTTTGCCTTCATGGTCGTGAGCGTTGCCTTTCTCGGTTTTGGGGCAAGCGGGACATTCTTGATGATGGTCCCAAGGATGAGAACGCTCCCTCTGCGCCCGACTTTGGCATGTCTGGCGCTTTCTTTTTCCTTAGCCACGCTGGCTGCCTACTGGTCCTCAAACATGATCCCTTTCGACCCGGCCCGTATTATGTGGGACCGCTATCAGTGGGTCTATCTTCTGGCCTACTACGGTGTGCTGGCCATTCCGTTCTTCTTTGCAGGTATGATCCTTGCGCTTGTTTACACGAGCAGGGCAGAGGCTGTGAACCGGCTGTATGCCTGGGACTTATGCGGTGCAGGTCTCGGCTGCGCAGTTGTGTTTCTGACATATACCTCTGCCGGGGAGGCAGGAACCGTATTTTCCGTCTGTCTCCTATCTATATTGGCCTCGCTGGCCTTCAGGTCCGGGGGGTGGAAACTGAATCTCGTGCGGGGGCCCTGGACGCTAATCGTGTGCGCCCTTCTCATCACAAGGCCTGGATTCCTTGACCTCAAGATTTCGCCTTACAAGGCCCTGAAGGTGGCCTTGAGATACCCGGAGGCCCGCATCCTGGAAACCCGATGGGATCCCACAACCAGACTTGACGTTATTGAGAGCAAGGCGATCCGCTTTGCACCGGGTCTCAGCCTGGAGTTCCAGGGCAGGCTCCCGCAGCAACTGGGCCTTTGTATAGACGCCGGGCACCTCAATGCGGTGACCCATTTCACGGGGGATATGGCTCCTTTAGCATTTGCGGCATCACTTCCCTCTTCGCTGCCTTATGTGATCAGCAAGGCCGACCACGTGCTGATTGTCGAGCCCTTGGGTGGGCTCGACGTCCTCGTGGCCCGTCATAACGGTGCTGGAAAGATTGTGACCACACACGCCAACCCCCTTGTGCTCCGGGTTATGGAGGATTCGCTTAAGGAATTTGCCGGCAATCTTTACGAGGATCGGGCCGCGGCTGTGGAGGAGCAGGCGAGGAGCTTTCTTCTTAGAACCGGGGATCGTTTTGACGTGATTCAACTCCCTCTGACAAACACCCTCGGGGCGACTTCTTCCGGGCTCTACGGCCTCTCCGAGGATTACACCCTTACGGTTGAGGCCTTCAAGACCTACATCAGCGCACTCACACCCGAAGGGGTCCTGGCAGTGACGAAGTATCTTTTGCCACCGCCCAGACACGAACTAAGGCTCGTAACCCTGGGATGTGCGGCCCTTGAGGCCCTGGGAGTGGAGCATTCGGCCCAATATATTGCGGCTGTCAGGAGTTGGGGGACCTTCACGCTTCTTGTCAAAAGAAGCCCCTTTGGACCGCAAGAAATCGACCGGATGAAGGGATTTTGCAGTCAGCACCGTTTTGATCTTGTCTATTATCCTGGAATGCCTGACGAGGAGGCTAACCAATACAACCGTTTCCCAGATCCTCTTTACCATGAGATGACGCAGAAAGTCATAGACCCGGCCACCAGGGAGGCCTTCCACGATGCCTATCTCTTTGATGTCCGTCCGGTTACGGATGACAGGCCTTTTTTCTATCATAACTTCAGGATTGACAAGGTCGTTCCTTTGTACCGTGCTGTGGGCGACAAATGGCAGTTGTTTCTGGAGGGAGGCTACCTGGTGCATCTGGTCTTTGTTCAGGCCGTCGCGATCTGCATCCTTCTGATTTGCTTGCCATTGAGAAAGGCAGGGCGTCCGGCTTCGTCATGGTTTCTGGCATACTTTGCCCTGATCGGGATGGCCTTCATGCTCACCGAGATTTGTCTGATCCAGCACTTTGTTCTGTTTCTGGCAAGGCCGGTGTATGCTTTTTCAGCAGTCCTCTTTTCGATCCTCGTAACTTCTGCCCTTGGAAGCTATTGTTCCAGGAAGGTCCCTTTTCCGAAGGACAATCGTGAGATCCTACCGAAGAAGTCCCTGTGTAGTATCCCTGTCTTGGTCATGACCCCCATATTACTCATCGTATACGCCTTCCTGCTGCATGGCGTATTGACGGCGGCTATCGTGTGGCCTCTATGGATGCGCTATGGCGTTACTTTTTTTGCCCTCTTGCCTCTAGGATTCATGATGGGAATGTTTTTCCCCATGGGTGTAAGGGTGTTGAGCCGACGTTTTGAACATGCCATTCCATGGGCATGGGCTGTGAACGCCAGTGTCTCGGTGGTGGGGTCCGTCCTGGCCGTGCTGATAGCCCTCAGCGCAGGATTTACGATTGTCCTGTGTGTGGCGGCGGGGGCTTACGGCCTGGCGGTGGTGGTGTTATGGAAGATGATGGGTGGGGGGAAACAAAACACTGGGGTGATGGAGTGATGGAGTATTGGAGTACTGGAAAGAGACCAGAGCTCCGTCACCGTTTGTTCTTAAACCCATTATTCCAACACTCCATTATTCCATCATTCCAATCTTTTATTCTTTTAGTATTTTTCCTACCATCGGCACGAAGGCAACACCGAGTAGGTGTTCCACTTCTTTTCCCTGTGGAGTCTTGGTGATCTTGGTGAGGGATTGATAGTAAGTGGTACTTCCCAAGGGGATCAGAAGTCGTCCGCCCATCTTGAGTTGGTCTATCAGGGGCGGTGCAACATGATTGGCTGCTGCCGTGACTATGATGGCATCAAAGGGCGCATGTTCCGGCCACCCAAAATACCCGTCACCGTGTTTCACCTCAACCTTCTCATATCCTAACGCCTTGAGGCGCTCTGTGGCATCACGAGCCAGGTCCTTTCGAATTTCAATGCTCCAGACCTGGTCCGTGAAATAACTCAGTACTGCCGCCTGATAACCCGAGCCGGTCCCTATTTCAAGAACCCTTTCGCCAGGTTTCACATCCAGTATTTGCGTCATCAAGGCCACGATGTACGGCTGAGAGATGGTTTGACCTTCCGCAATAGGGAGCGGGTGATCGGCGTATGCCTGTGAACGATACCGGCGACTTATGAAAAGATGGCGCTTGACCGTACCCATGACGTCAAGGACCTTGGGATCGGTAATGTCCCGTTCTTTAAGCTGGTTCAAAACCATCTTCTGGCGGGCTTTATCATACTGATCCGGGGATTCACAAAACGCACAGCGGGCCGGGAACAGGCACCCTGCTATGATGCATATAAACCCAAGAATGGCCGCACAGCGATTTCCAAGTTCTTTCATTTGATTATCAACCCGTGGGTTTCTTGATTTTCTGTGGCTGGTCGCATGATTGTTTGTTTCAAACCGCGTGCTTTGCACGCGGTGACAAACACAACGATGGAAGCACATTCGTGCTTTTGTTTTTCCGCCTATGGCGGAAATCCAAGCCACCCGCTATGCGGGTGGTCGTTGACTCCGTCTGATGCAGGACAGGCTGTATTTACCATATCAGGAAAACCCTGCAAAGTGTATCGGATACCCCCTAATTACGTCTCGGAAACTCTATAATCCATTGCATTCGTTAGTCTTTCGGCGACAGCCTGTTTTTGCTGCCTTCATAGGCCTATTGAGATTGAAGGCTGTCTTCCCCAACTTTTTCTTTCTGTTTTTTCTGAAGAGACTCAATCAACTTAAGTAATGCATTTTCAACTTTATAGTGGAGCTTGTCTATCTATTGATGTTCTTTCGATCCATGATTCACCTATTTCATGGATCATGATATTTTTCAACCAGACGCACCGTAAATCCAATATTCCATCACTCCACTATTCCATTATAGCGCTGAAGGTTGCGCCTGACGGCTTGAGAACATCACACTGCGTGCCCAATTGCGGAGCGGAGCGGAGCTAAGTTCAGCATTTTCCCATGCAGCCATCAACCCGGATATCCGCAAGTTGCCGAGCATCCGCGCACTCCAAGACAGCTCTGCAGGGGGATTGTTTTTTCGTTGACACCCACACGCTTACCTCCTATATTCGCCCCACTCAACTAACTTCTTATGTGTCAGGAATAGACTAATATTATGGCTATTGAGCAGACTCTTGTACTAATTAAACCAGACGGCTTAACTAAGTCTTTGACCGGTAACATTCTGAGCCGTCTCTCTGAAACACGTCTCGAGATTGCTGCGGCAAGAATTGTTGCTGTAACAAGAGAATTGGCTGAAGAACATTACGCCCAACTGAAAGATGAGCCCTTCTTTGATGAATTGATCAATTACATCATGGGTGAGCTGCATGAACGAAGAAGAGTGATGGCTTTAGTCTACCACGGAGAAGATGCCATAAAGAAGGTGCGGGAGATCTGCGGGGACACGAATCCTGAAGAAGCAGACCCACGAAGCATTCGCGGTGCCTATGGCAGAATCACCACTTCGGGTATTTATGAAAACGCCATCCATGCGTCCGCTAATCCAGAAGACGCAGAGAGAGAAATAAAGCTCTGGTTCCGGCCAAAGGAAGTAGTCTATCGCATCTATCCGGTGCAAGAGATCGAACTGGAAGAAGTCAAACGACTTGACTGGGCTTAACTGCTACGCTTTCCACTTCTATCGACTCCCATTCACTCAACCCTAACCGGTGCTTTTGCTTGATTTGTCCCCGCCTTTTTGTTACGGAACCACCCGTCTTCACAAAAGAATCCCAGAAAGGTTGACCCAATTATGGAAAGAACGCTGACGATCGTTAAACCGGACGCTGTTGCGAGGGGTCTCATTGGCGAAGTAATCAAACGCCTTGAGCAGGCAGGTTTCAAGATCATCGCCATGAAAATGGTTTACCTGACCAAGGAGCAGGCGGAAGAGTTCTATGGGGTGCACAGAGGATGTGTTCGGGTCCTTCCATCGTCATGGTCCTTGAAGGTGAAGAGGTCATTACAAAGAGCCGAAAGCTCATGGGTGCCACCAATCCCAAAGATGCTGCCGAGGGGACAATACGCCAGGAGTTTGCCACAGACGGTCGAAGAAATGTGGTTCACGGCTCTGATAGCCCGGAGACCGCAGCATTTGAAATTGACTACTTCTTCAACGCCTCGGAGATATTTGCCTGATAGGATTAAGCCCATGTCTGTGCAGGTGAATCTCGACAACATTGCTGTAGTCCTGCATCGTCCCAGATACCCTGAAAACATCGGCTCGGCAGCGCGTGCGGTCTGCAATATGGGGATTGGTCGCTTCATAGTGGTGGACCCTCGCGATTGCGATCTGACGCGGATACTCAAGACAGCCACGCACTTTGCAGCAGACATTGTGGAGGGGATGGAGGTATTTGAAGATTTGGAAACGGCCCTTGCTCCTTTTCAATACGTCGTGGGGACGACCGCGCGTGTGGGG
>JAFDFO010000401.1 GCA_019309815.1 Deltaproteobacteria bacterium | reverse complement strand
CGATGAGCTTCATACCACTCTGCACGTGATGTTCCGGCGTATCCAGAACACTTTCCGCGGGCCGTGGTTTCGTGGCGCATCCGCATATGGAAAAGACGGCAGCCAGCCAAACCCACGCTAAAACAACGGCTATCACGCTATGCTTGGTCTTCATAATCATACCTCCTGGGAATCGTTATTCGATTCACGATTACTAATCAGTCCAAAACGATCATGACCCGGCACTTCTTCAAGAACGAGAGGTTCTCGGAAGCTCCTCGAATACTATCTGCATCAGCATTGCTGATGACCAAATTCGACTGACCCGCACCTTCGGTCTTCAGACCTTTTACCGTCAGGGGTCGGTCCGTCACCCTTGGATTGGTCTGGGATGCAGTCATGTCCTTGGCATACCCGGCCATCCCTTGTTGAACAGCGTATTCCCGGCTCACATAGGCCGAACCGTAGACCTCCTGGCCCCTCTCATCCAGAATCTTGGGGGACATTGCCGGGCGGGCGCCCAGACCGCGGGCATCTACCACCAGTCCAGTATAAACCGCCGGTGCCACCGCCGGAGTCGTGGGTTCTGGCATGGCTGGAGTCACTTCTTCCGGCACGTGGGGCGCTGGAGGAATAGTCCTGATTTCGGGTACCGGTTTAATATCCTTGGGGAGAATGAGTTGGGCAAATCCTCCGCGGAGGCTCATGGCAATAGTTACCTCTACTGTTCCATCTGAAAGGTATTCCTTCTTGATAACCTGAGCTCCCTTGACCATACCGTCCACCTGAGACCGGATCATATCGCTTGAGACCATAGAGTCTTCTACCACGGTGACCGAGTTGACCCTCACTCCCTTGGTTACTTCAAGGAGATTGCGATAGGCATCCAGTTGAGCTGCCCGAAGCGCCATGGGGCGGGCCTGTGGCTTCCCATAGTACTTCTCTGGCGGCGATCCAATTCCTGTGGCCATCATGACCCCTTGGGACCAGTTAACGCTTCCATTGGCGCCGATATTTTGCACAACCTCTTGCCATTCTTGCGCAAAACCCCCTGTTGCTGGAATGACAAGCGTAAGTGCCAGAGCAGCAACAACAACCAGTTTCATTGTTTTCATAACGTCCTCCTTCTTTTTTTCGTAAAACGTAACGAGCTGCGTAACCGATAACCGATTAACGATTCTCGTATTTCTTGAGATAGGACAGGGCTGCCTTGTTCTTGGGGTCAACCCCAACCGTCTTCTTCCAGTACGAAACAGCCTTCCTATGTTCGCCTCTCTCCGTCGCCTTCCAGGCCGAGTCATTGTATGCCTTTGCCAGATTGAAGATTGCGTCACGGTCTTTGGGATTCACCTTCAGCGTCTTTTTCCATTCGGTGATCGCTGCATCCTGGTCTCCACGGTTGTAGTAAATCCATCCTATCCCGTTGATGGCCTTTGTGTGCGACGACTTGAGGGCCAAAGTCCGCTCATACTCTAGGAGTGCATTTTGGGTCATGTCAAGATTGTGAAAGGCCTGGGCCAGTCGATAGTGCGTGTCGGGTTCGTCAGAATCCGCATCCCTGGCCTTCTTCAAGTACTCCATTCCCTTAACAGTGTTGTGCCTGAAATTGTAGATTGCTCCTACGAAATAGTAGGCATCCGCATTGCTCCTACGAAATAGTAGGCATCCGCATTGGACGGATCGATCTCAATGATTTTGTGGAATTTCTCAAAACCCTGATCGAGGTCTCCCTGTTTCAAGGAAAGAATGCCAAGCCACAACAGGGCATAGGTGTTCCGCCCATCGATATTGACGACTCTCTGAAATTCGCCAAAAGCTTCGTTAAACCGCTCCTTTTTCGCATAGAGAATGCCAAGCTGATTGTGGGCGTACTCGTTCTTGGAGTCGAGTTTGACGGCCGCCTGAAACTTGGCAACGGCTTCGTCAAGCTGCCCTTTGTAATGGTAGTCAGCGCCCTGGAAGATCAGGTCATGCACGTCCATGTATCAGTCCCCTCACCACAGCGGCGGCGATCTCCTCTCGAAACGCGGCCTTCTTCAGCTTGGCTTCTTCGTCGTGATTCGAGATGAACCCGGTCTCAAGGAGGATCGATGGCATTTTTGCGCGCCGGAGCACGAAAAAGTTTGCCGAGTGAACCCCTCGGCTCTTAAATGGCAGGACTTGTTCAAAATGGTTCTGGAAGGTTCCGGCAAAATTGCCGCTCTCTTCCCAGTAAAGCCTTCGTTCGAAATTGAACAGGATCTCCTCAACATTTATGTAGCCGGGCGTTTTCTTGAAGGGCTCATCGTACTTGAGCACGGCGTTTTCAAAAGCTGCCACCCGGGCGGCTTCCTTGCTGGAGGCCTTCTCCGAACAATAATAGGTCTCGCAGCCGTGCGCCTTCCGGTTTTCATTGGCATTGATGTGGATGCTGACGAAGAGATCAGCCTGATATTGATTGGCA
>JAFDFO010000400.1 GCA_019309815.1 Deltaproteobacteria bacterium | reverse complement strand
GCTGGGAACTGCGTGCGGTCCTCATCCGTTTCCAGAGATGGTTTCCTATTTCCAGTCGATTATTGGCAAGGAAGCCAAGGAACAGATGCTCAATCAAGTGGGTCGGCTGCCTTCCAGGGTGTATGCCTGTGTTGGCGGAGGGTCGAACGCACTGGGCATTTTCAGCGGCTTTGTTGGTGACCCCCAGGTGGAACTCGTGGGCGTTGAGGCCGGGGGAGAAGGGCTGGAAACGGGCAGGCACGCATCTCGCTTGGCTTCAACGGATGGCGATGTGGGTGTAGCTCAGGGATACAAGACCTATTTCTTGCAGGATGACGACGGGCAAATGCTGGAGACGCATAGTGTGGCAGCAGGACTGGATTACATTGGGGTATCGCCTATCCTGTCTGCCTATCATGCAGAGGGTCGGGTAAGGTTCGAAGCAGCTACCAATGACGAGGTTCTGGCGGCTACCCGGCTGACGATGAAAAAGGAGGGGATTATTCCAGCCCTCGAATCTGCCCATGCATTGGCGGGCGCGTTCAGAGAGGCCCCTCAAATGTCCAGAAATGATGTGTTACTTGTGAACCTGTCGGGTCGCGGCGATAAAGATATTTTCACGATTGCGGACGCACTCGGGGATGAAAGCTGGAAGGATTTCATTATCGCCAAGGCGGAGGCGTACAGTGCTTGAAGACTATGTTCGGCAAAAAGTGAGTGAAAAGGGTATGTTGCTGATGGCTCACGTGGTCGTGGGCTATCCTGATTTGGAAAGCAGTTTCGAGCTGGTAAAGGCCATCATTTCAGCTGGTGTGGACCTGATGGAATTGCAGATTCCCTTTTCCGAGCCGATTGCTGACGGCCCTGTCATACTGAAAGCGAACCAGTCTGCCCTCGCCGGCGGGATCAAGGTGGACGATTCGTTTGCTTTTGCGCATCGCGTCACCCAGGCCTTCGATATTCCGTTTCTTTTTATGACTTACTACAATGTAGTGTTCAAGCGAGGCGAGGAGCGTTTTTTTGCCGAGGCTAAAGACGCGGGGATCCGAGGAGCAATTGTTCCCGACATTCCTCCTGAAGAAGGGGAGAGCTACGTGCAGGCTGCCTTGGCCCACAGCGTGGATCCCATTTTCATCCTCTCGCCGACCACCACCCCGGACCGCTTGGCCTACCTGGCAGGTTTTGGCCGCGGCTTTTTCTACTGTGTTGCCCGAAAAGGGATCACCGGTGCCAAGACCAGCTTTTCTTCAGAGCTGGATGAATATCTTGGCCGCTGCAGGAAAGCGACAGAGCTCCCTTTGGCATTGGGATTTGGTGTCAGCCTGAAAGAGGACGTGGACTTCTTGAAAGGGAAGGTAGAAATCGCCGTGGTCGGCAGCCAGGCCCTGCGGGTTCTAGATGCTGATGGCGTTGAGGCGGTAGGAGAGTTCTTCCGCCAACTCCGATAGCTTTCGTTCACGAAAGGACAAGTCAGAGGTGGACCAGGCGGTTGCCGCATTTAAATATCTTTGGGACGGTTCAGGTCCAGATTGCGTGTTGTGGCACCTGTCATTGATGATGTGGTCTACGCTGAGGTCATTGCAAAGATGAAAGATGCAAATGTCCGAGTCATTACCTCGATCCCCACAAGCGGGCGACATCCATTACTGGGCGGCTGAACACAGAATCCAAGTTACTCACTTGTTTATGGACGACCCCATTGTCTTGCGTGCCGCCCTTCCCTTTTCTCGACCCTGTCTGTATAATATTTAATTGGAATCTCAACTAGCTGTGTTATTGACCCAAGTGTGGTACGAGTTCGACTCCATCTGGGTATTTGGGAAAAAGGGGTTACTTGATATTGAACGTTAGGCTGATCATATCCTTTTTGGGTTGATATTGTACACGGAAACGTGTACAATATTTTATGAAGAGACTGAAACTAGAAAAGGCACTTCGTAACCTCGGATGGAAGTTCCTGCGCCATGGTGGCAACCACGATGTCTGGACCGACGGGGAACGTATAGAAGCCATTCCCAGACACCCGGAGATTAATGAAAAACTGGCGCGGGTAATTCTCCGGAGAGCTGCAAGGGCTAGGAGGGACAACTGACGATGCGGTTTTATGGAAAAGTATATAAGGACAGTAACTTTTGGCTGGCAGAGGTGCCGGTTTTTGACGCTATGACACAAGGGAGGACCAAGAAAGAAGCTCTGTTAATGATTGGCGACTGGTTTGAGGCAATGATTAACAAGCCGGGTTTTTCAGCAACGATTTATCCCGCAAACAAGGGCGAATTCGAGGTTGGCTCCGAAGACGTTCGTGCGATGATAGGGCTTCTTCTAAAACGCCAGCGGGAGATCAGCGGTTTGTCTTTGGCTGAAGCAGCCGAACGTCTTGGAGCGAAATCACGTAATGCCTTTGCACGGTACGAGCATGGGACATCAGTGCCATCCATAGAGAAACTGGATCACCTGCTTCGGGCTGTGTCGCCGGGCCGGGATTTTGTTCTGCGACAGAGCATCGCCTCCTAACATATTTCGGTAGCAATAGCTTAACATTTAAGGTTCTTCTCCAATTTAGTTGGAGAAGAGGGTTCGAGGAATCAAGGGGTCAAGGATTCAAGTGTCTGTTTGTCAACCATTTTATCAATGCGTTAGGCATCCTTTCCCCTTAACTGTAATACCTGATCGTATCGATCTTGTTTTAAGAATTTTTCAGTTACAGTTATCCTGTAAATGTCTAAACATAGTTCGTATGACTTTCACCAGATTTTCAAATCTTTGTAATTCTTTAGCATTTCACTCGAACCCTTGAATCCTGGACCCCTTGACTCCTCTGGAATAACGCCTGTTCAATTGGAGACAACCCTTTTATTTGGCCTTAATTAACCACAACTAATCGGGAGATGATCCACATTTAATAACTTCCCAGAACCCTCAGATAGTCAGTGTTCTTCTCGAGTTGGTCCAGCACGGGTTTGCAGTGGGCGGATTCAATGTCTGCCTCAAGATCGACATAGAACATGTACTCCCAGGGCTTTCCGTGGATGGGACGTGACTCGAGCTTCACCAGATTAATCCCGTGCTCCGCAAATGCCTTCAGTGTTTCGAAGAGCGCCCCGGGCTTGTTGCCCGTTGAATAGATGAGAGAGGACTTCCGGTGAGGACCGTTCTCAAGTGGCTCCTTAGAGATGACAACAAACCTGGTATAGTTTCTCGGATTGCTTTCGATCCCTTCCTGAAGC
>JAFDFO010000157.1 GCA_019309815.1 Deltaproteobacteria bacterium | reverse complement strand
AAACAAAGACAGGGCAAGACTTTACAGTGAGGTGGCCAAGGCCATGGACATTGAACAGAGTCAGGTAAACAGGATCGCGGAAATTTTCGCCAAGGAGTGGAAATAGGAGTAGCATTCTAAACGGAATTCCGCAAAGCGCAGCCAAAAGGGCTAGGTTTCAACGTCTGACAACTGTCTCAGAGGTTGGAACCTGGCCTGTTTTTTTGGTCATTCCTCCTCAGGCATTGTCCCCCATAGTGCAAAACCGATTGTGCCTGCCACGCCGCATGAGAATGCAGTCAGGAAGTTCGTGGCTGGTTCTATCAGCCACAGGAAGGCCCCACCGAAAGCTGCCACCGAGACAACCACATCACGCAGGAGGTAATACAGTCCGAACATGGCCGCCTCTTGCCCTTCCGGGGCGAGATCCATGATAAGTGCTTTTCGCGTTGGTTCGCCAAACTCCTTAAGCCCACGCAGGATGAATGCAAGAACAAGCCATCTGAAGGAATGACAGAAGAAAAGCACCAGAGGAAAAAGTGTAAAGAAAACGAACGTGACGACTACAAAAGGTTTCTTTGTGCTCTTGTCTGCGAAATAAGCCACTGGAAGGTAAACGAGTACTGCGGTCGCCATTTCAATGCTCGTCAAGAGGCCAAATTGAAAAGCAGTGACAGGCGCAGTGATCGTTTTCATGCACCAGACGACCACAAAGGCGTACGGGATTTGCTCGCAAAATCTGACTAATATATCGGAGACGAGCAATCGTTTCAGCGAGGGATTCATTTTTTGTAAGAGCCGCAACGGATTCTTTTCCGGCACAAAAGACGGCTCACCCCCTGTTGCCTCAGGGGGATCCTCCTCGATAAGCACCTGCTGCAGCACAGCCGCCACACCGGACATAATGAAGGCTGCTACAAAAGCGAGGCGGACCCCATCACGTTCTCCCCAGATGCCAATGCACAGTCCTCCTATTATGGGTCCAAGCGCCATGGGGATCCGGCGTACAAGGGAGTGCATTGATACTCCCATGGTTCGCTTGTGCATGGGCAGCACCTTGGCGACCAGGCTCATCGTTGCCGGCAGGGATATTGCTGTCCATGACAGGAAAAAGACTGCTCCCACCAAAACAGCCTGCCATGCAGGGATCAATATGACGATCAAGAAGCCGCACATGGCGACGATGTTGAAAAGAAGCAAAGCGCGCTTGGTGCCAAGGCGGTCGGAGAGGTAGCCTCCGGGGAAGGAATAGAGTGCTGACAGGAGATTATCCAGGCCGCTGAGGAACCCTATCGATAGAACCCCGCCGCCGAGTGCCATCAAGTAAATGGGCAAGAACCTCTCGGCCATTCTCTCCCCCATGCCCACAAGAATCACCATGCAGAGCATGCCCACCGTACTTCTTTGGAGGCCGAGAAAACCTGAGACTTTTCGGTGACGAGACATTCTTAAGCGACTTTTTCCACCTCTTGGAGTTCTCCGTACATCTGATCGGGTCCCAGGATCTCCGGAAACCGACTGCGTAAAGCCCGGCGGGCTTCATAGCACATATGACACTCGTCAGCGTATGCCTCCTTATGAGGCAATCCGTAGCGGCGTATAAGTTCGACCGGGCCACCTGCCAGAAGCGGGCCGGTTATGGGATGTGCATCAGGATCGAACGTCTCGCAGATTTGCTTTAGGGGCGTGCGAAATAGGTTGCCTATAGAGATTCCCTGGCAGATATGAAGGTTCCCGAACGAATCAACGTGCACCCTGCCGGGCTCGCGCAGGTCTTCAGAAGAGCATTCCGTGAACTGGTCCCAGGGACGGAGTGTTGCCCGTTCTACAAGCTTTTCCGCAGCCCGGCCGCGATAGCGTATGTCGTATTCGCCCGCAGGTAACTTCCCGCCAGCTGAGGCGGCATTTATCTCTTCCGGCTGGGCAATCGTGAAGACCCAGGTCGGGATGCCCAGCTTCTTGGCGGCGGCGGAGGCATTTTGTGCCTGTTTGCTCAGTTTTTCACTGTAGTGATACAAGTCACTGCTTACTGAGAGATCCTGGATCAGCCCTGCAAACGGCTTCAGACATTCCAAAGCATCGCTTTCGTCTGTGGCCCAATACCCGTTCGATACAATGCCAACCTTAAACCCCATTTTTGCAGCCTCTTGAACCCCTTTCAGTAAGACAGCGTAATGGAGAAACGGTTCGCCACCTTCAAAGTAGATCGACTTGACCGTGCCAAGGTCTTTGCCCTGCCTGAAGATCTCCCGGATGTTTTCAAGAGTCATTGTACCGCTTTGCCAGGGACTGCCCCAAACAAAGCAGTGATCGCATTCCAGAGTGCACTTGTACGTCATGAGCAAGTGAAGGCCGGTGAGCTTCATGTCATTCCTCCTTTGGATACACAAATGTGATCTACAGACAAAGATAACCGCTACTGTGAAGGGGGTCAAATTGAAATAATGAGCCGGGCAAACCGAACGGGGTGAGCGCGCGGGAGGGATCAGGTCTGATCTATGCTGATACATGGCGCGAGTGCAGTACGAGCAACTATTAGTTTTAGCTTGACATACAGGGATCCTGACCTTAATCTAACGCATTACGGTCCAACATCATCTTGCCATGGTCTTTTGTGTCAGGAAAATGGATCGAGTACGCGAATTAGGATGTCTGTTTTAGAATCCGCTCAAGAATCGATCTTTCGCCTTAGCGATGCGGTTTAGTAGCGTCTTCCAAAGCAATACCTGACTAGCAGTACGAAACAATGGGGAAAGGAGGACAGTCGTTATGGCAGAAGGAACGGTAAAGTGGTTTAACGACCGCAAGGGATTTGGTTTCATTCAGCAGGAAGATGGTGAAGACGTATTTGTGCACCATACAGGGATCAGCGGATCCGGATTCAAGACACTTGCTGAAGGTGACCAGGTGACTTTTGACGTGGAGCAGGGTGCCAAAGGCCCCTCGGCCACGAACGTAGTTAGGCTGTAGACCACCACTATTATGACATCAAGGGCATCTCGTCGAGCTTCGGTGAGATGCCCTTTTTTTGAAACAGTTGTTTTAGGCAGCACTTTGTCCATTGTATTAGTCTGCATCAATTGCTGCAACTGATAGAACCCTATCAACAAAGACTGCCGAGTTTGCCAAAAGTTCCCCTTGAGCTATGTGCGAATCTATAGTCACCGCGACGTCTTAGAAGTATGTCTCATGTTTGAAGATGCGCGCGATTCGCATCCAGAGCGTTGTGCAGTGGCGTCTGGTTGATTACCTTTTTGGGGATTTTGAAGACTGGAGAGACTTTATGAGTCAAGCGCAGCCTGTTCACGGGCTTGGAACCAGGGCCAAGATATTGTTGTCCAGCGTTTTTGGGCCGTATGCCCAGGACGACAGTTATGGGAGCCGCAAAATCAATCCCATGGAACTTTACCACAACCAGGTCACTCGAACTCAAGGGGGCTTTTCCCTTAGAATGTTTCATCGATCTTTGGGATTGATGCTGCTTCAGGCAAACATTGACGCCCCCTGCACCCTCTTGGACTTTCCTTCTCTTGACCGTTTTATCCAGGAAATCCAGCATAACTCCTACGACATTGTGGGCATCAGCTCAATTATCCCGAATGTTGGAAAAGTCAAGAAGATGTGTGACCTCGTGAGACAATACCTCCCGAGCGCAACAGTTGTTGTCGGCGGACATATCGCCAGCAAGAAGGATCTCCACGAAATCATTGACGCAGACCACATCGTTAAAGGAGACGGCGTCCAATGGTTCCAGCGGTATCTGGGGCAAAACGAAAAGGCCCCGGTCAGGCATCCGGCCGTTATTTCGGGGTTTGGCACCCGGATCATGGGTATCTCCCCGCGGGAAGAGACTGGTGATACTGCCGCCACGCTTATCCCTTCGGTGGGCTGTCCCGTGGGCTGTAATTTTTGTTCCACCTCCGCCATGTTCGGAGGAAAAGGTAAGTTCATCAACTTCTATGAAACGGGTGATGAGCTCTTTAACGTGATGTGTGGGCTTGAAGAGAAACTCAAAGTCCGATCTTTTTTTGTCATGGACGAGAATTTTCTCCTGCAACGAAAAAGAGCCCTTCGGTTGCTTGCACTGATGGAAAAACACCAAAAAAGCTGGGCGCTGTATGTTTTCAGTTCAGCCCGGGTCCTGAAATCCTATACTATTGACCAATTGGTGCGCCTGGGGATTTCCTGGGTTTGGACCGGCCTGGAAGGAGAAGACAGCCAGTATAAGAAGCTTCAGGATGTGGACACGCGATCATTTGTGCGCTCTTTTCAGTCGCATGGCATTCGTGTCCTGGGGTCCTCTATTATCGGTTTGGAAAACCACACTCCCGAAAACATTAATCAAATCATAGACCACGCGATCAGCCACGACGCGGATTTTCACCAATTCATGCTTTACACCCCGCTTCCCGGTACTGGACTGCATGAGCACCACCGAACAAACGGAACGCTTCTTTCCGAATCAGAATTCCCCGCAGCAGATGCCCATGGACAATATCGCTTCAATTACCGGCATCAGCACATTCACGATGGCCAGGAAGAACAATTCCTTCTTAATGCCTTTCGCCGTGATTTCGAAGTCAATGGTCCCAGCCTCGCCCGATTGGTCAGGACAGGATTAAACGGCTGGCAAAGATACAAAAACCACCCTGATAAGCGTATCCGGAGTCGTGTGGCCCGGGAGGCGAAACGGTTGCGCACCACCTATGCGGGCACCGTCTGGGCCATGAAGAAATGGTACAAGGGCAATGAACGTATTGCGGGAAAAATGGATGCGCTTCTTCAAAGACTCTACCGGGAATTTGGCTGGAAGACAAGGATGTTCGCTGCCCTGTCAGGAAGTTACATTTACTACGCTCTGAAAAGGGAAGAAAAACGGCTGGCAAGCGGATGGACTTATGAGCCAAGTTCATTCTATGAGAAAAACGCATCGGCCCAGGCATTGGAGCATGGCCGTGCAAGTCAATCCAGGACCCTTACCTCCACTGTTCAGTGGGTGACTGGTGAGCTCTCCCCGGTTTTTGGTCGAATAAGGGCCAACGCATTAGACTCATAGCAGTATTGAGTCCCATTTCGTGATGCGTTTAAGATTCACTGCTCCGCCGAAGCGGGAATAGCGCGGGACAAACATCCCCATTGCAAAAGGTTCTGGAAAGCAACAATAGCCTTTCTCCGCGAGATTTTTGAACGATTTTGTGGAATTCACTGCGGGTAATATCCAGAAAAATAGCCATGTTGTTTACCCTTCCCGCTTCTTGCGGGATGATGCTGCATCTCCTGCGCTTGTCCGCCTCTGAAGGGTTGCCAAGGGTTCGGCGTAGTGGGCAAGAAACCACGGGGGGA
This sequence comes from Deltaproteobacteria bacterium, assembly GCA_019309815.1. Classification (GTDB taxonomy): domain Bacteria; phylum Desulfobacterota; class Desulfobacteria; order Desulfobacterales. The sequence goes on along the minus strand of JAFDFO010000157.1, from coordinate 452 downwards.
ACTTGACGCGTCCTGCACCTGCTTACAATTCACCCAACGTGTGATTCTGGATGAAATACTCAAGCAGGGATCGCTGGTTGGATGTGAGCTCTCCAAATCGGAGACCGCTTTGTCTTGTTGTCACCAAAGCAAGGGGGCCTCCATTCATGATTTCGCAATCGGATACGGTTTCAAACGGTATCTTGTTCACATGAAAATCATCGTCAACCATGAACACGTCTATTTCATTGAGTTCGTTCAGGGGCTCTTCTTTGTCAACGTGACGAAATGCAAGCCCACCCAGGCTGATATCTATGACCCTGCCCACTTTGGTGCCGTTAGGGCCAAGCACGGCAAAAGCACCTGTTGGGGCATGAAACCGTTTGTCTTCCCGACGTTCAATGGACTCTGCCTGGGGGCTCATTAGACCGCCCTCCTCACGAATTCTATACTGTCATGTGCCAGAGTTTTCT
>JAFDFO010000156.1 GCA_019309815.1 Deltaproteobacteria bacterium | reverse complement strand
TGGAGGCGATCGCAGACTATCTGGAAGAGAAGCAGATGGGCAAGAGAGCTGTGAACTTCAGGCTCAGGGACTGGGGGATTTCTCGACAGAGATACTGGGGGGCCCCCATTCCGATTGTCTATTGCGACAAGTGCGGGGTCGTCCCGGTACCGGAAAATGACCTACCGGTTGTGCTTCCGGAGGATGCTGAGATGCTGGAAGGCGGGAAATCTCCGCTTCTAACACTAGAGAGCTTTGTGAAGACCTCATGCCCCAAGTGTGGAGACACTGGGGCGAGCCGCGAGACAGATACCATGGACACCTTTGTGGAGTCCTCATGGTACTTTGAACGATACTGCAGTCCGGGGCATGGTGACGGGATGTTCGACCAGGAAGCTGTAGAGTACTGGATGCCGGTGGACCAGTATATCGGGGGTATCGAGCATGCGATTCTTCATCTCCTCTATTCCAGGTATTTCACTCGCGTACTGAAAGATTTTGGGTTGGTAACGTACAAAGAGCCTTTTACGCGCTTGTTGACCCAGGGCATGGTGTGCAAAGAAACCCAAAAATGCCCTGAGCATGGTTTTCTGTACCCTGAAGACGTTGTGGAGCAGGGCGAGAGCCGAACGTGCAGGCAGTGTGCAAGCCAGGTTGAAGTTGGCCGGGTCGAGAAGATGTCCAAGTCCAAAAGGAACGTGGTCGATCCGAATGCCTTGATAGAGCAGTATGGGGCAGACACCCTAAGACTCTTCTGTCTCTTTGCAGCCCCGCCGGAAAGGGATCTCGACTGGAGCGATCAGGGGGTCGAAGGCGCTTATCGTTTCCTCAAGAGAGTGTGGCGGTTGGTGGAAGAACATCTTGCGGACGTTACCGGAGTGACGCCTTTTAGTGGGGATGCACTGCCTCCTGAGGACTTGAGAACTCTTCACAGAAAGACGCATCAGACCATCAAGCGTGTCACGAATGATATTGATGCCAGGTTTCACTTCAACACAGCAATTAGTGCTGTCATGGAACTTGTCAACACGATACAAGCCGTGAAGAAGGAGGTCCTCCTGTCGTCAGAGGGGACTCCAGTTCTGAGACTGGCACTTGAGACTGTGATAGTCCTGCTGTCACCCATCGTGCCGCATCTGTCACAGGAGCTGTGGGAAGTCCTTGGCAATCCCGGAAGCATCCTTGAGGTCTCCTGGCCCACATACAGTGAGGAAGCCATTGCAGAAGACGAGATCCTGATCGTCATCCAGGTGAATGGCAAAGTGCGTAGTCGTTTCAATATTGCTGCTGACGCGGATGAAGAGGCCATAAAGGCCGCTGCTCTGTCCGATGACAGAATTGTGGAACGCATCGCCGACCGCCCACTAAAGAAAGTTATCGTCGTTCAGAATAAGCTTGTAAATATCGTAGTCTAAACCAGTACTCAGTGACCAGTATCCAGCAACCAGTAACGAGTGGCCACCTCATGAAACATTTGGGACCAATGAAGACTGTAACCATGGCCCTGACACTGCTGCTAGCCCTCGCCGCCTGCGGGTATCATCTCAAAGGGTCCGGCCTGAAGGCACCGGAAGGTGTGGAGACGGTTGCCGTTACCGTGTTGGAGAACCGGACGTCGGAATCGGGGATTGAGATGACCTTCACGAATGACCTGACTTATGAGTTCACCCGAAGCAAGGTGCTACGCGTGGTGGATGAAAAGACGGCAGACGCGGTCCTAACCGGCACTATCACATCTTTGGGTGTACAGACCATATCGTACACTGCCAATTACGACTCTGATGAACGCCGTGTCAGGGTTACCTTGAACTTGAGCCTCGTGTCCAAAGACGGCAAGATCTTGTGGTCAGATCCAGCCCTTGCAGGGATTGAGGAATTCAAAGTCTCTGATGATAGGTTTGTTACCGACAGGAACCGCAGGGAGGCCATAGAAACCATAGCGGAGCGGATAGCCGAACGAGTCCACAACCGAATTCTTCAGGACTTCTGAGCGATGTGGAGGCGTACGGAACTGCTCGTTTCTGGTGGCTGACCGTTTACGCAGACTGAATCTGGTCAACTTGTTTTGTCAGACGGGATATCTTTCTGGAAGCTGTGTTGGGATGGATGGCGCCTTTTTGAGCTGCCTTGTCGATAACCGGAATAGCCGAAGCCAGGGCAGTCTGTGCCTTCTCTGCAGAAGTCTCATCGATTGCGGCTCTAACGTCCTTAATGACGTTTTTTACCCGCGTTCGGGTTGATTTGTTGCGAAGATTCCTGTGCTTGTTCTGTTTGGCCCTCTTGATGGCCGATTTGTGTATTGCCAAAGTCGTTTGCTCCTTTCTGCTATTAGCTTGAACATTTATTTATAAACAGCGACGGTAACCCTGTCAAGCCCTATTTTTCTGGGCTGAATTCTGGCTTCTGACTCCTGACTTCTGGGTTGATGTCTGAAACTGCCAAAATAACAAAAGCTGCGGGTGTTGTAAGCGTAGCCACCCTGTTGAGCCGGATTCTCGGGCTGGTGCGGGATATTGTGATCGCCGCCTTTTTCGGGGCAGGTCCGGCAGCTGATGCTTTTTTTGTAGCCTTCAGAATCCCTAATCTATTGCGCCGCCTGTTTGCAGAAGGCTCACTGACGATCTCTTTCATCCCGGTCTTTGCGGAGTACCTGCTCAAGCGTGGTCGCGATGAGGCTTTTGCGCTGGCCCGATCTTCTTGGTGGATCCTTACCATGACCTTGGCAGTAGTCAGTGTGCTTGGTGTGCTTCTTTCCCCGCTCATTGTCAAGATCATAGCCCCGGGCTTTATCTCATCTCCGGACAAATTTGAGTTGACGGTCCTCCTGACCCGCATCATGTTTCCGTATATCTTCTTCATCGGCCTGGTTGCCCTGGCCATGGGGATTCTGAACACGCTTGGTCATTTTGCTGCGCCTGCCTGCTCACCAGCGCTCCTGAGTGTGGCCATGGTCAGCTCTGTTCTTCTCATCTCGCCCCATCTGGAAAAGCCAGTGCTGGGTCTTGCCTTTGGTGTCATAATCGGTGGGGGGCTGCAGTTGACCCTTCAAATCCCCTTTATGATCCGCAAGGGCTTTCGTCTTTTTGTTCGGGGCCCCCTCTACCACGCTGCCATAAAACGAATAGCCCTACTAATGACCCCGGCTGTGTTCGGGGCGGCAGTGTATCAGATCAATATCGTGGTGGGGACGCTGCTTGCCACACTCCTTCCTGAGGGGAGTGTCTCGTATCTCTACTATGCGGATAGGATGGTGCAGTTTCCTCTTGGCGTGTTTGCCATTGCTCTTGCAACCGCTGTGTTGCCCAGTCTCTCCAAGCAGGCAGCCATGAACGATATGGAGGGGCTGCGGTCGTCTTTTTCATATGCCTTGCGGCTCGTGTTTTTTATTACGATCCCCGCAATGACCGGGCTGATCATCTTGAGAGAGCCGATCATAAGCCTTCTCTTTCAAAGAGGAGCATTCGATGCAACCTCATCGCGTCTGACTGCTGAAGCCGTTCTCTATTACGCCGTTGGTTTGTGGGCTTTTTCAGGCGTGCGTATTGTGGTTTCAGCGTTTTATTCTCTCCAGGACACAAAAACGCCGGTGAAAACTGCGGTTGTCGCTCTTCTGACCAACATCCTCTTGAGCATCTTGCTTATGGGACCGATGCGTCACGGTGGGCTGGCCCTTGCCACGTCAATCGCCTCGGCCGTGAACCTTACACTGCTGATCCTGGCCTTGAGAAGGCGCTTAGGCCGGATTGGTGCCAAGGGCATACTTGAATCTGTGTTGAGGTCCGCGGTTTGTGCGGTTGCAATGGGTGCCATCATCGTTTTGATCGGTTTCTGGGCAGGCCCGAAATGCAGCGGAAGTTCGTGGTGTCTCCTGGTATGGGTTCTTGGCAGTGTGGGAGCGGGCACGATCCTTTACGGTGGGTGTGCCTACCTGCTCCGGTGCCAGGAGCTCAGTGCGGTATTCGATATTGTTAAGACGAGTCTCTACAAAAAACACGCCTAAGCTTATCTCTGCCCCACCACGTTCTCAAAGCGATATCCCAAAAGTGCCTTTTTGTTGACACGGGTTTGAAAGTATGTTCATATTCTGAACGTTCATGTTTTGAACGGTATAACGCTACAATGGGAATCCGGTGTCTCAGGGCAGCAAGCGGCATCGCATTTCGGCACGAAATAATATAAATTTTGGTGAGTTATATGCAAACAGTCCGTGCAATTCACCGGGCGGAGCTATGTTTGGAAGCACTGAAGATCTTCTGCATTTGACCAGAAAAGAGGAGGTTGAATCTTCTCAAGATGAAAAAATACCTCACCGATCTGTACAAAAGAAAAGACTTGATTACGTACCTTGTGGTCTCAGGACTCAAGGCACAGCACAGAAATAGCCTCCTCGGTTATTTCTGGTGGCTTTTGGACCCGCTACTAGGTGTGTTAATTTACTACTTCATTGTGGTGATCATTTTTCGCAAGGCCGGAGGGCCTGATTATGGTGTCTTTCTGGTGATCGGGATGAGCGTCTAGAGGTGGGTAAATTCGACTGTGACTTCTGCTTCAAAATCGGTTGTTGTCCAGTCAGGGATAATTACACAAGTGTACTTACCCAAGGTTACCTTTCCAATTGGCGCAGTTTTTACGCAGCTGATTAACTTTGGATTTGGCCTGATAGTCATTGCGGTTTTCTTCGCCATATTCAAAGTGGTCCCGGGACTAAATGTCCTTTGGTTACCATTCATTGTAGCAATGCAGCTCCTTTTCATGATGGCCATTGCTTTTCCATTAGCCTACATCTGTGTATTTGTCCGGGATATTGACAATATTGTAGGGCATCTTATGCGCTTATGGTTCTTTGGCTCTCCTGTCATCTGGCCTCCAGATATGATTCCGGAACAAGGACAATGGCTTCTGGATATTAACCCTATGTATCATTTCCTGGGCAGTTACCGAAATGTTCTAATGTACAACGCCAGCCCCGACTATGTGACTCTGCTGTGCATAGGCACAACCTCTGCTCTCTTCCTCATCTTAATGACATATTACTATAGCTCATACGAATACAAGATCATCAAGGCCCTATGAAGAATACCCGTGGAAGAGGAATCCAAATCCCGCTCAATCCCCCTTTAACAAAAGGGGATGATTGTCGGTTCTCCCCTTTTACAAAGTTTTGCCATCATGCCTTTTAACTTCAGGCTGTGGAGTATTTCCCATAGTTTGACATGAGCATTGTTCAAAAAACATTCAAGGAACAGGGCCCTGCATTCGTAGACACACGAAAATGTCTTGTGGAATGTCAAAATGTTGGAGTCAAATATGAAGTGGGGATCAAGAGAGAAGATATACAGTCTCGGATATTTGACACTCTGCTGAGAAGACGAAACAAAGAACCATTTTGGGCCCTAAAGGATGTGAGTCTTGTTGGTCATGCCGGAGACATTATAGGGATTGTTGGTTCCAACGGGGCTGGTAAGACAACGTTGTGTAGGGTCATTTCAGGCCTTCTGCGC
>JAFDFO010000025.1 GCA_019309815.1 Deltaproteobacteria bacterium | reverse complement strand
TAAGAGCAGTCTGTGACCCTCCGATTTTTTCCATAATTGAGCCAAGAATTCGCACGAAATACGCTCTGACTCCCCTTTATAAAAAGGAAATCCCCTCTAACTCCCCTTTACAAAAGGGGAGAACGATTATCATCCCCTTTTCTTAAAGGGGGATCGAGGGGGATTTTCAGAGCCAAAAATCATTTGCCATAAGGCCTTATTTTACGAGCCTTTCAGGAAATGGGTGCCAGATTTCTCACTCGATTGAGGTTATACTTCCCTCGTTCACATGATTGTTCAGACCCCATACTGTTTGGTCATGTAGTAGTAGTAAACTCGGCACACCTCCGTGAATGTCCGAAGGCCATCGATTCCTAGACGCACTTTGGAATCAAAAGAATGATACCAGTCGACTGGGACTTCCTCAATGGCGTATTTAAGTTTGCGAGCAAGAAAGATGATTTCGACATCATAGCCCCATCTGTCAATCTTTGAGCGAGAAAATATGTCAGTTGCGGCTTCCTTTTCGAGGCCCTTCAACCCACATGTTATGTCAGAGACCCTCAAACCAAGACTGAGTTGTGCAAATCTCCGAAAAACCTCCCCACAGACTTGGCGGAGCGGGCCTTCACGTACCTTGAAAGACGACGATGGCAAGTGCCTGGAGCCTATGACAACTGGAGCCCCGCTCTCCAGTTTATTCAGGCATGTCGTCACAAAACGGATTGGCACCGCCAGGTCAGCATCCATAAAGACGACGTATTTTCCGGTGGCACTCAGAACTCCCCGTCTCACGGCATCTCCCTTTCCCCTGTTCGTGGGGTTACTAAGAGAGCGGCACCGCGGATTGTTTTTAACAATGCGCTCGATGATAGAGGCAGTACTGTCCCTGCTTCCATCATCTACAAAGATGAGCTCGTAATCTTTGTTTAACGTGTCCAAGTATGCCAGGACAGTTCCGGAGTTCCTTTCAAGGCAACCCTCTTCATTGTAAGCAGGTATGACAACGGACAAGTAAGTCATAATCAGTTAGGGGATATTAGGGATTCCGATCCTTTCTCCAAGACGGCGTTCAGGTTGTGGCGTGCTTCTGCAAAATCCGGCTGAATCCGCAACGCTTCACGAAAACGTTCCGCGGCGTCTTCTAACCTTTCCTGTCTAGATAGAGCAATGCCCAAATTGTTGAGGACTTCCGGGTCGTCCGGCCTGATAAGGAGTGCCTCGGTATAATGGGAAATGGCTTTGCCCGGCTGGCCCAGGCGAATCAAGACATTACCCATATTGTAATGGGCATCGGCGTATTCGGGTTTTGTGCGCAATGTCTCTGAATAGTGCGTGATTGCTTCCTGCAGCTTTCCTTGTTTGGCCAGGGCACTTGCCAGGTTGAGGCGCGCCCCCACATAGTCAGGTTCGATGATAATTGCCTGGGAATAGTGCCAAATGGCCTGATCAAGCTCACCTTGTCCAGCTAAGGCTACTCCTAAGTTCGTATGGGCAACATGGTTTTCAGACGTTACGTCGAGGGCATGCTCGAAAAGTGTCACACTGTCTTTCCACTGCCGGGCTTGCAGCTGGGAACATATGGAAAGGCAAAGAACGAGTCCTACTGCGGAGGTTCCAACTACAATCTTGGTACCGGGCCATCTTGCCACTACATCAGCTAGCCCCCAGGCGATCATAACGAACAAGCCGATGAGCGGTATGTAGGTGTAACGGTCGGCCATGGCATGATCTCCAACCTGTACCAGCTGGATAACCGGAACAAGGGTACCTAGATACCAAAGCCACCCAACAGGGAGATACGGACGTTTCCTACACTCCCGAATCACCAAAACAGAGATGAACACGAGCAACAAGCCGGCCGTCCCCACCTGCCAGAATGGTATGGTGCTGCCAGGGTGTGGATAGAAGACCGCCAGGTTCAGGGGCCAGATCGTTTTGCCCATGTAGATCACGTAGGACACCACGGCATTGGTCAGTCGCACGTCGAGAGGAAGGAATTCCAAAGACTCTAAAGCTCCACCACGGTCCTGAGCGAGAAAGGCCACAATGCTTGCAACGGCTGCAATAACAAGGAGGGGCACTTTCTCGAGAACCAGGACAACAACGGGTGGCTTTTGACGATCAGGATCCGGGGATTTGTGGGTCTGCGGATTTGTCTCACCTGCCCGCTGACCGGCCTCAAAGCGGCCCAGAGGCCAGTAGTCGAGCAAAAGGAGGACAAACGGCAGGGTTACAAGCATCTGTTTAGACATGAGGCCAAGGACAAAGAATATGAGGACCAGGAAGTATCTACTTAGCCTTGGGCCCCGAACATAACGGAGGTAGAATCCCATTGTGAGCATCCAGAAAAAGGTGCTCAAAACGTCCTTCCGCCCGGAAACCCAAGCAACCGGCTCAACGTGAAGGGGATGGAGTCCAAATAGGGCAGCAACAAGGGCGCTTGGCCAGGTTTTACCGGTCATACCTTGAAGAACCAGAAAGAGTAAAAGGGTATTAGCGGTGTGAAGCAGTAGATTTGAGACATGGTGTCCACCCGGATTTAACCCATACAGCTGACAGTCCAACATGTGTGACAGCCATGTCACTGGGTGCCACTGGGAAAAATGCGTGGTAGTGAAACCCCAAACAAGGCCTTCCCGGGTGAGTCCGTTTTGCACATGATGATTTTCCGTGACGTATTTGCCATCATCAAAATTGACAAAATCATGATTTTGCACTCCCCACAGGGCGGCGAAGACGGCCACAGCAAGAGACACGCACACCAGAAAACTGCGGCGCGAGTTTGAGCCTACGGCCATCATCTGGGGTATCCAGCCTCATTGCCTGCATTCGACAAGAATATGTTCAATTTCTCTTCCATCAAATCGTCTTCCCCGAGTACCTGATTAATGGCTTACTCGATCAGCCACTAGTCTAAACTACGGTCTTTCAAGAAACCCGTGACCTTGGGCTGATCGGGGTTGATTGCCAATGACTGCCGGAATGCTACTATAGCTTCATTGTCCTTACCTGCCTGATGAAGGGCCAAACCCAGATTGTTGTAGTAGTCGAAACTGTCAGGGTTGAACTCAATAGCTTTTGCGTAGAACGTTGCCGCTTTTTCATAGTCTCCGAATTTGAAATAGTAGTATCCCCAATTGGTGTGAACTCCCCCCAAGTCTTCGTTATAGACCAGAGTCTTTTTTAGTTCTGTGCGGGCTTCCTCAAGGAATCCCTCGTCTATGAGGAAGAGAGCGATATCCGAATGGATCACGGTGTCATCGTATCCAATCTGCGAGGCCAACTTCATGATCTCCAGGCCCAAAGCCCGTTGACCGGTGGGGAACAGGGACTGACCCAGGGCAAAATGGAAACGGGCGGACAGATGCCGACTCATGAAATCCTTGTGAAAGTTGTCATACGTACTCTCGGTGACATAACGGGACCAGACCCGTTTGCCCAGATGCTGAGAGGGTAGCTCCCCCGTAGGAAGCGGCCTGTGAAGAATACCGAAGGGATACATCGTGAATTGAACCGGCAGGGAAACAGCATTGGGATTGAACACTGCATAGAAGATATCATGTTGTGAGTTTTCCACGATCCTCTGCTCGACGCTATGTCCAAATCTTTTGCCGTTTTTGGGAGAATAGTCATCATACGTATCCGGCATTCTAAAAAGGAGATTGAGCCGGTCATAGACTGTGACATCTTCCCGCATCTCCTCCACGATTCGCCCGTATGTCACCGGAAAGATATTGTCATCTCCGTCCAGGAATAGGGTGCTTCTGCTATTAACCGTTCTAAAGATATTGAGGAGGTGTTCGTAGGCCATGTAGTTACGACTTTGGTTACAAAGACCAAAATTAGAGACGAGCGGTATCAAGGGTATCATGCAACAGGCTGCCCTGAGGGCTCCGTACGTGGTTGTGCTATGAGACGAAGACCGTCTGGCTCGTTTCAGGATGTCAGCGATGCCATTTCCCACAAGCACGGCCAGAACGATGCAGGTGGGGAGGGCAAACGCTGTAATTTCAAAGGAGATGATATTCAGAAATACGGTATAGGCAAAATCGAACAGGATGACTGCCCCGAAGAAGATTTGCCAGCGCAAAGCCCGCATTTTTAGCCAACCCCACAGTGCGACGAGTAAAAGAGGTCCAAACTGACCGAATACCAACAACACGGCTTGTTTTGCCCGGCTCACATACTCCAACGTGCTCTTGGTCAAGACATAGCCTTCTCGGTGGGCGCTAGCGGTCACATGGGCCAGAAATCGATCCAGGGTGTTTGGGTCTCCCCAGTGGATGGCGGCGCCTGCTTCGGTGCGTATGGGAAGGTACAGGTAAAGGGAAAGGGCAAGAAAAAACAGCGCAGAAAGAAAACAAAGGTTTTTCACGCTCAACAGCGTTTTGTAATGACCGGAAAGAACGATGAAGATTACTGCCGGTGCCAGCATGACCGTCTGCATGTGATTGCCAAAGCTGAGTCCCGTCACAAAAACAAACAGGGCCATCCGGGCGAATTCCTTGTCTTCGTCCCACCACCACAAAAGCCTCATGAGTAAAGCCACAAAGAAGATATGCAAGGTGTAGACCTCTGCGGACACAGTCTGAGACCAAAGAACAGGTGTAAAGGCCAGGAAGAGTGTCCCGGCAAAAGCCGACAACCTGGAGGTTGTGATTCTAACGATGAGGGAATAGACGAGCCAAACCGTAAGCACGGCAAACATGCTCGACATGAGGTTCATCCTGAACGCGACAGGACCTACCGGCACCATGCAGAAGAGTTTGCCTATGAGGGCGTAAAGAGGATAGCCACTGTTATGGGGAATGCCGAGTGAGAATGCAGCTGCAGTCAGTTCGCCGCTATCTCCCAGGTAAACTGTGGGGCAGGTCGTGTAGAGGTAAACAACAACCGGTAATAGAACGCTTATGATCTCCGTACCGTACGGCGCGAACCTCTTAACACTGGATGGCATCTTGCGTTCCGTGATCCAAGCTGTTTCGTTATTTTGTACTTCTTTGTTTCTATTGACCTGTTTTGTGATATCTCCTAGATGGCAACAGCAGCGATACAATCGCAATCAAGCCAATGGCTCCCATCGCCGCACCGACCGTCAGAGAGTCGGGTCTGTATCGGAATTCCACTCGGTGGTTGCCTTCTTGCAGAAAGACACCCCTCACCAGTTGATTGACCCTGAAGATCTTGATCGGTCGATCATCAACATAGGCCTTCCATCCGCGGTAGTATACATCAGTTAGCACGAGCAGGCCAGGATGTTCTAAGCTGGCCTCTATTGAGACTTCATTGGGTCGGTATTCTTCTATCGTGGCCACTCCCATACTGAGAGTCTGGAGGTGTCGGATGTCATGTCTGTGGCCGGCTGCCGAGACTTCACTTGATGCCCGGGTGGACTAGAGCGGTTGTCAAAAATATGTTCCGTTTTGAACCATTTGTCAGGAGCTGGCAGGGGGTATCTCTTTTTGAAGTCAGGTCACCGAATATTTCCTGGCAGGTACCACGACGGCATGGATCTTCTACACAGCCTTGACCCATGTACAAACACGCTACCAAGCGTGTAAGGGGCGCTGCCGTGTGCCTGGCCTGTAGTGTTCTGTACATGTTGCCTCCGACGAGCGAAGAGGGGGATTGACCTGATTCAAAAAGAGATACCTCCTGCCAGCCGAACAAGACTGCAGAAAAAGGAACGTATTCTTGACAATCACTATAATCCTGACGTCGTCCGAGGAAATGACCTCAAAATCATCCGTAATGCGCGGTGTTTCGAATCTCGTGCTTTGAGTTTGACATGTTGACAACCCAACACGAATGACCAAATGCAGATTACTTTTGTAAATTACATGTGAGATACAACACTAGGCCAGGACCTTGGCACACGACTTTGTTCAAGAATGAAAAAAGAGCGGAGAAACGAGATGACTCGTTTCTCCGCTCTTTGATTTAGGTTAAGGTGACGCTTAATTGTTGGTTATTGAGTGCGGGTTATGGCTCCATCGCTGGAAGCCGTATAGGTTCTGTCTCCCGAACCGTGAGCCGAAACGATTGTCAACGTAGCCTGCGTTCCATCCACAGTAGTGGTTACGTCCGTAGTCGACCTGAAGCCATAAGTTAATACAATCGGCAGAGTGGCTGTTCCAACCGGCATATCCGTGAAATATGCCTGTGCAGCGGTATAGGCGTTCTTGACATCCGAATTAGCCGCCGAGTTGTAGGATCGTCTTCGATAACTGATAAAGTTCGGGATGGCGATAGCCGCCAGGATCCCGATAATGGCAATAACGATCATCAACTCAATCAGGGTAAAACCTGATTCACTCTTCCTGGTAAATTTCTGTAACATTCCCATGCACCTCCTTCCGTTGGTTAGTACCAATTTTGTCCTTCCGGCTTTTACTTAAGCAATTTACGTACCATGTGCAAAAAGACACTTTATTTCTTTCAGGTGAATGAGAATAAATCACCTGATTACAGATAGTTATATTAATAGGGTGACCAGGTTTTTTGTGCTGGATTCCGACGAATCAGGGTCCTATTCAGGACGATACCGGGAATTTTTCACATTGCATAGGGAATTTTTCGCGCGGTTGCCCGAGTGTCTATCGAACATTTCATTCCTCTTTGTACGAAGCACCTCTGCCGTGCTTGTCGAACCGGTATCGGAAGGAATCCGCCTTAATCCCTAAGAGTTCGGCCGCCTTCTGCTTCACCCCCCCTGCCATCTCCAGAGCTTTTACGAGGTAGTTCCGCTCCACATCCGCCAGGAGTGCATCCAGATCAAGGCCGGTTGGCGGTATTTCAAAGTCAAAGGCTTCGGGTTTTCCGGGTGTCTTCTCAGCCCTCTTGTATGTTGCAAGGGCGAGGCTTTCAGGGAGAATAATGTTGGTGGTCTCAAGCGCCACACTTCGTTCGATCATGTTTTCGAGTTCCCTGATATTTCCCGGGAAATCATATCGGGCCAGCATGTCGAGGGCATAGGATGAGAGCTTGTGGATGGATTTTCCCATCTCCCTGGCGTACTTTTCCAAGAAATGTTGGGCGAGAGCCGGGAGATCCTCCCGCCTTTCCCGTAGGGGGGGCACGTCGATATGGATGACATTGAGGCGATAGAATAGATCTTCCCTGAAATTGCCGGCGATCACCTCATCCTCCAAATTCTTGTTGGTTGCGCAAATGATACGCACATCCACTTGAACGTCTTTGGTTTGTCCCACGGGTTTGAACGCCTTTTCCTGCACCACCCGCAGAATTTTCACCTGGACACTAGGCGTGAGTTCTGCCACCTCATCTAAGAAGACCGTGCCGCCGTCACTAACCGCAAAAAGCCCCTTTTTGTGGTCAATGGCTCCGGTAAAAGCCCCCTTTTTGTGTCCAAAGAGTTCACTCTCCATCAAGGTCTCTGGAATGCCGGCACAGTGAATGACCGTGATTGGTTTGTCCTTTCTGGCGCTGTTTTCATGGACGGCCATGGCGATCAACTCTTTTCCCGTGCCGCTCTCTCCGGTAATGAGCAGATTGGTTCGGGTGTCGGCTACCTGGTCGATGGTATTGTAGACCTTGATCATGATGGGGCTGTTGCCCACGATGTGCCCAAAGTGGTACGTCTTCTTCATCTGGGCATCAAGAACTTCCTTGTCCTGTTCAAGCGTCCTTCTGTCGAGGGCGTTTTTGATCGTCTGTTTCACCTCTTCGACATTGAACGGTTTGGGAATGTAGTCGTAGGCGCCTTCCCTCATCGCTTCCACAGCGGTTTCGGTCGTCGCAAATGCTGAAATCATGATGACCACGGTTTGGGGCTGACGGCTTTTTGCTTCACGAAGGACATCGAGTCCCCCCACCGGCTCCATTTTGATATCGCAGAGGATGAGATCATACGTCTTCTCCTTCAGCATCTGGATCGCCTTGGCCCCGTCCTCAGCGTATTCGATGCCGTATCCCTCGGAGGTAAGCAGAACATCAAGCATCTCGCGCATGCTCAGGTCGTCATCTACAATCAATAGATTTTCCATTACACTTCCTTGAACACGACTTTCCCAGCCACCATAGTCAAGACCGCCTTTCCTTTTAGCCCCCAGCCATTGAAAGGGGTGTTTCTGCTCTTTGAGCGAAATGTGTCGGCATCAACGGTGAACTTCTTCTCCGGGTCTATGATTGTGATGTCTGCGGGGTTGCCCGGCTTCAGGCCGATGTAATCAAGATTCAGAATCTTGGCGGGATTAATCGACATATGTGTAACCAGGTTATTCAAGTCCATCACGCCCTCATGGACCAATCGCAAGCTCAGGGAGAGGGAGGTCTCAAGGCCGATCAGTCCATTGGCAGCCTGCTGAAACTCCACGTCTTTTTCAATGGTCGTGTGGGGCGCATGGTCACTTGCAATGACGTCAATGGTCCCATCGGCAAGGGCCTGCCGAATTGCCTCGATGTCCTTGGCGGTTCGCAGTGGCGGGTGAACCTTGGCGTTTGTATCATAGTCTGTGACGGCCTCTTCGGTCAGGCAAAAATAGTGTGGTGCGGTTTCGGCAGTTACGGGCAGTCCGCGGGCTTTGGCATCGCGAATGAGCTGTACGGAGCTTTCTGCACTGACATGGGCAATGTGCAGCGGTGTGCCTGTGAGCTCGCATAGGGCAATATCTCTGGCCACCATCACGCTCTCCCCAGCGTTGGGTATCCCCGGAAGCCCCAGGCGGGTCGCTGTGACGCCTTCGTTCATCACCCCGTTTGCGGTGAGGTTTCGATCCTCGCAATGGGCGATAACCAGAAGGGCAAATCCCTTTGCATATTCGAGGGCGCGTCGCATCAGCTGTGCATTCATCACCGGGTTGCCGTCATCGGACACGGCAACCACGCCAGTTGCCTTAAGCTCCCCGAAGTCGGCCAGGCTTTCCCCTCTTAGCCCCCGACTAATGGCGCCGACCGGGCAAACCCGCACCGTGCCAGCCATCCTTGCCTTCTTGAGGATGTAATCCGTTACCGACTGGTTGTCATTCACCGGATCTGTATTTGGCATAGAGCATACGGTCGTGAATCCGCCATGGGCTGCTGCCAGACAGCCTGTCTCAATGGTTTCTTTATACTCGTGACCGGGTTCTCGCAAATGCACATGCATGTCTATAAGGCCGGGCGTGACGATTCTCCCAGAGGCATTGATTACCTTGGCTTTGTCCTTTGTCGTTTGTGTTTTCCCCTTGCCAATCGAGACTATTTTGCCCTTTTCGATAAGAACGTTTGTAACGCGATCCACGCCCGTCTCCGGATCTATAACCCGTCCGCCTTTGATCAGTATACGCCTCAACGGGGGCCTCCCAGCAAAAGATAGAGGAGCGCCATGCGAATGGCTACGCCGTTGGCAACCTGTTCCAAGATAACTGAGTAGGGACCCTCGGCAACCTCGGGGGCTATTTCAAGACCCCTGTTAATCGGTCCTGGATGCATAATCAGGAGATCTTTCTTTGCTTCTGCAAGTTTATCCTCCGTTAACCCGTAGCACTGTGCATATTCCCTCTCAGACGAGTAGGCAAACGCCTGCAGGCGCTCTTTTTGGATACGCAAAACCATGACAACGTCAGCATCCTTAATAACCTCTACTACGTCGTAGCTGACCAGCGCTCCAAGCGTCTCAATGCCCATCGGGATCATCGTTGGCGGTCCTGCCAGGACAACCTCTGCCCCCATCTTGACAAAACCGATGATGTTAGATCGGGCCACACGGCTGTGGGCGATGTCGCCAATAATGGCAAGCCTGAGTCCATCTATATGGCCCTTCTTCTCCCGGACAGTCATCATGTCAAGCAGTGCTTGTGTGGGGTGGGCGTGCATACCGTCTCCAGCATTGATGACAGAGGCATTGACCAGACGGGCCAGCAGATGGGGTGCCCCGGCTGCGCTGTGGCGGATAACAATGGCATCCGGGTTCATGGCCTCAAGGTTTTTGGCTGTGTCAGCGAGCGTTTCGCCCTTGGAGATACTGCTCGTAGAGGCTGAGATACTCACTGTGTCGGCACTCAGTCGCTTGGCTGCAATTTCAAAGGAGGTCCTCGTTCGAGTACTCGGTTCATAGAAGAAGTGGATAACGGTCTTCCCCCGCAGGGTGGGCACTTTCTTTATGGGGCGGGTCGATATTTCTTTTAAGGTCTCCGCAGTGTCAAGGACAGCCTGAATCTCGGCAACAGAGAGGCTCTCCATGTCCAGCACATCTTTTCTGGCAAATTGCATCAGTTATCTCCAAAAAAAAGCCCCTTTACCCTAATAGGTAAAGAGGCCCAACCTAACTACTGCGAAACTGCAGTTTACAATCATTGAGTTGCTTTTCCCTCCGCAACGAAACCGCTGTTCAAATAGCACCCCCAGAACGAACAAGTCAAGCCAAAAAACGTGCTCTCCGGATGCTAGTTTCTGGATACTGGATGCTGGTCTCTGGATACTGGATGGAATGAGGAACTGTGTTCTGTTCTTATGTGGCATTCAAAAGAACCATCTAACTCATCATTTTACGTGCAAATTATAGTTACAGTTCTTTATCCAGTATCCAGTATCTGTTGGTTACAGGCACCTCGACATGCAGGAACTTGACACAAATTCTAAGATCTTAGCCTAGTACGCGGCTAGTGTATAAGACCGGCCAATCGATTCCACCGGACACCCGATTTCTCTTTGTCCCAAGACCAGTATATGATAAACGCCTTTCCCTTAATTGCTGACAGGTCTACGAACCCCCAGAACCGACTGTCGTAACTGTGATCCCGGTTGTCTCCCATGACAAACAAGGAATATGGTGGAACGGTGACCGGAGATAGATTGTCACGTGGCTGAGCCCCACCCGGGATGATGTGAGGATCCATGTGGGTCCCGTACGCGTCCTCTATGGCTTCATTATTGATGTAGACCTTCTTGTTGCGGATGTGGACGGTGTCGCCCGGCACACCAATAACCCGTTTAATGAAGTCCTTCTTGGGATCTTCAGGGAACTTGAACACAACGATATCCCCCCGTTGGGGATCCTTGATCGGGATGATTGTGAAATCCAAGAACGGGATTTTCACGCCGTAGATAAACTTGTTCACCAGAATGTGATCCCCGATCAACAGGGTTGGCTTCATAGAACCCGATGGTATCTTAAAGGCTTGAATGACAAAAGTGCGGATGAACAGGGCCAGAATGACGGCCAAGAGGAGAGCCTCAGCATATTCCCGAAAGATGTTCTTTTTCGGCCGCACAGAAGGCTCAGGGATGCCGCTTTCTTCTAATGTTATCGGTTGCTTTTCCATAATTCCCAATGTGATGTCTGATGCCCGGTACCCTACGCCGATGGCTTAGTGGTCCTCATTCTGGCATAGCGGCATTTGCTTACACCGAAGGGAGCAACTGCTGCGGTTCACCAAGGGTGAACTTCCCCTTCTGTATCCATTTCTTGAGGATCTCTGCAATTTCTCTGGCCCGGACCACGCTTGAGAGAGGCACAGTCGGCACATCCTGGCCTTCAACCCGAATCGTGCCACTCTTGAGCTGGGCATAACTGACCCTGCCATAGCTCTTTGATATGCCATTCGGATAGTCGTGTCCATAGTCAACAATCTGCGTAAAGATCTCGTCATCGGAAACGCCCGTAAAGGCAGCAATCTCCTCATTCAGAATGGGAATAGGCACTCCCAGACCGACTGCCAGGGAGCACCCGTACCCCAGCAGACTCACGCCCACGAGCCACCTGGGCCTCATCTTTTTCAGGTCTCCCATCACATAGAGCGTGCCGGACGGCGTCAGGGGGACCCCCTTCTTGGTTCTCCTGACCCTTGGTTTGTGCTGTGTGCCATGCCAGGTGACGAATCCCTCGCCCCCTCCAAGGAAGATCTTTGTGCCTAAACCGATGGTCCTGTAATACGGGTCATTCATCAGGGGGCTCAGTTGCCCGGCGGAACAGTAGTTAGCGTTTCCTGCATTTGGACGCAACACGCCCATATACGTATAGACCGTTTTCTTGGTGAGGTTTACTGCACAGTTGTAGTTTTGATACGCATTTCTCGGGTTACACAGGACAGCTTGCGGCACGGTCTTCAGGGTGATGTCCTTCTCGATACTTCGACTGGGATAACAGTCGGTCCCGTAGGCAGTAGCCCTGAGGTGAACCTTGTTGCCGGCAAGAAGATCTTGGATCACATGCCCACCACCATATTTGAATTCTCCGGGATAGACCTTGTTCAAAGGGTCTTCCTCGGAGGGCTCAGTGGCGCCAATGTAGCAATCCACGGCAGCCAGACCAGCGTATGCTGGCACGTTGTTGAGCCAAACCTTGGATGCTTTCGTTCCGGGCACTGAGTGGCCGAAATTGATGAAAGCCCCGGATGAACACATTGGCGAAAAAGTCCCGGTGGTCACAACATCTACTTCGCGGGCGGTCCTGACAGGGCCCTTTTCTTTCAGGATGTCAATGATCTCTTCCGCAGTGACCACAACGACCTTGCCATCCCTGATCTTCTTGTTGATCTCCTGATACGTTTTTTGGACCTTGTAACGCTTCATTGCTCATCCCTTAAACCAAAGTGCGCTACAGCAAAAAAAGTGCCTAAAGTAAAATGCATGGCGCATGGCGCATAGGGCATAGCGTTTTCTTCTTTCACGCCTTGCGCTCTGCGCTTTGCGCTATGCCTTTTTGTTCCGCACTCCGCACTCCGCATTCCCCATTCGGTCTATTCCGCGCTCCGCATTCCGAATTCCGAATTCGCTTGGTTCCGCACTCCGCACTCGTGTCATTCTTCATCTTCAGCCAACTGAAGGCTCTTCATTGCCTCAAGCTTGCCCGTTACATTGTGTTTTATCCAAATAGGATCCCACCATTCTATCGGATTTACAAACGTATGGCCAACCATCATTGAATAATGAAGATGATCCCCGCCGGCCAAACCTGTCATTCCCGTGAAACCGATCACGTCTCCCTTGGAGACCACCTGGTCTCTTGCAACCTGAATTCGGCTGAGATGTCCGTACATGCTGAACAGGCCAAAACCATGATCTAGTATGACGGTCTTGCCGTAAATGCCCACGTATTCAGCAAGGGCAACCCTTCCGTTGTTAGCCGCAGGCACGGGTGAGTGGCCCGTGGAAGCCAGGTCTATTCCGAGGTGTACTTGCTTGTCCACGGTTTTCCCCTCGTACACGTATCTGCGACGATCCGCAAATCCAGCCTTTTGTGCAGAGCCTGGAAGCCTGAGAAATGCGCCCTTCCAATACAGCGTGGCATCCGTTTGTTTGGAGGCTTCCACGAGGGTTTCGTGATTGGCCTGGCGTAGATAACGGTTTACCGCAACGAATCTGTCAATGAGCGGCGCAGAAGGGTTGACGCTATCTGAAAAATCCGCGAACTCAGGCATTTTTCGCTTCAGGAATCCATCTGACAGGGTAATTGTGTCCTTTTTGAAAGACCTCGTATTTATATGATGCGGGAACTCTGCCTTGCTTGTGTTGTTGGCCATGTCTGTTGCTGTCACAAAAAGCGCTGTATCAGGCCCCTTGTCGTAGGGGAGTGCGAAAAAGGCCATGAACAGTCTGGGATCATCAGAAAGCCCTGAATAGCCCGGAAAAACAACGTCTCCTACTTGGACACCACTGACGGTATTGTCTTCCGAGACCTCGTAAATAGCCAGTCCCGTGCCACCCTGGTTGAGATTATGGACACGGGTCAGGACGTTGATGGTGGGCGGCTTTGTGTCGATAAGTATCTTGTATTCCGCATAACCCCGATTCCCGGTCCACCAGTCACGATAGGAATAATCCCACACAGCCGTTCTGAGAAGCGCCTCTCCGTCCTCAAGGCCGAGTATATCCGAGTTGACATCGAGTGAAATGGAGTGTCTGTGCAGAACCCCCCCTCTCAAATAGCCTGTGGAGGGGAAGGTTTTATCGAGCAGGGTCCTTTCCTTCCCGTGTTGAAGAACTGCTATCCATACCCTACGGAGCCCGCTTTTTTGATCGGAGGCCTCCGCTTTCAGGGTATGGGAAGTGCCTATAGTCTGGATAGGGCTCTGCAGCTGGAAGGTAGGAACCTCTCCTTCAAAGCCTATGAATATAAGCCCGACTAACCCGACTGCCAATCCGCACAGCAGAAGTAACAGTAGAACGAATAGGGGCCTTGGGAGTCTGGACTTCTTACTTGTCATAAAACATACAGCAACTTACGCTTGAGTAGGTTCATTGGATTCAGTTGCGAAATTGAGGCGGACCTTAACAGTTCGGGTGTGAAGAATCAAGGTTGTTTTTTCGGGGTTCTTGATGCTGCTGCTTCTCCTCCGGTAGCGTCATTCTTGACATTTGGAGCAACGTAAGTTAGGCTTTTGACGCTGAACACCGGCGGGGTGGGGGTACAGAGGAACGTCGTCAAGCGGGTACAGGGCATCAGCCCGTCAGACTAGAAGCCATCTCAAAAATCCCAATCAGGCTTCAGGGCCGTGTTGGAGTAGCCGACTTCGCCATAGTAGCCAACGGCTACGACGGCTGAACTGGAGTATTGGAGTGTTGGTTATGAAAAAAGCAGTTGTTCTTTCGTTCTTTTCCAGTACTCCAATACTCCATCACTCCATTACTCCCGCTCTTTGAGGCTTGCCGACTGGACTACCAAGCCTTAAATGTGTTTTTGAGATAGTTTATATACCCATGGTGCTGCCAAGGACGGAGGGGTACAGAGGCACTTTGAATGAGAAACATTGTTAACGTGGGTGAAATCGCCATTGGTGAGGGCAACCCCCTGGTGTTGATTGCAGGACCGTGTGTTATCGAAACCTTTGACGCAACTCTCGAGACTGCTGTCTATCTGAAGGAACTCACCGAGAAACTTCAAATCCCCTTAATATTCAAGACATCCTATGACAAGGCCAATCGGACCTCGGTCAATGCGTACCGTGGGCCGGGACTTTCCAAGGGGTTGGAGGTCATATCTGCGATAAAGGACAAGTGTGACTTGCCGGTCATTTCTGACGTGCATCGATTTGACGAGATTACGCCTGCCGCAGAAGTCTTGGACATACT
>JAFDFO010000024.1 GCA_019309815.1 Deltaproteobacteria bacterium | reverse complement strand
GGGATGGCCCACAGCATCCGGAACCCCTTGACATCGGTGAAGATGCGGTTGTTCTCTTTGGGACGCTCATTGGAACTGTCTGAAACTCAAAGAGAAGACTTTGAAGTGGTTTCCGCAGAAATTCGTCATGTTGAAAACATCGTGCGGAATTTTCTGGAGTTTTCCAGGCCCCCGAAGCTCAAGAAAGAAGAGCTGAGTCCTTCGGATGTCGTCGACAGGGCTCTTCAGCTTCTGAAACACCGCCTCGAGTCACACGATACGCATTTCAAGCTTGAGCGGACACAACGACTTCCCGAAGTCATGGCAGATCCAGACCAGTTGGAAGAGGTCCTGGTAAATCTCCTGGTTAACGCGTGCGAGGCCATGGGAATTGGTGGCAGGATTGCCATCTCCGAGGAGGAAGACAAGGTCGAACCTTTTGGTCGAGTCGTTGTCATCCGGGTAAGCGATAACGGTCCAGGGATCCCCGAGGGGATTCACGAAGAATTGTTTCAGCCTTTTTTCAGCACCAAGGAAGAAGGTACCGGCCTGGGTCTAAGTATCGCTGCCCGCATTGTAGAAGACCACGGGGGCCGGCTTGATGTTGAGTCGCAACAGGGAAAAGGGGCGATCTTCACAATAACATTACCATGTATGGAGGCGTAAAATTGGGCGCGATTCTCATCGTTGATGACGACAGTCAGTTGCGGCAGAGTTTTGAAAAGCTATTGACCGAAGAGGGATACAGTGTCCGTACTGCAGCCTCTGGCGAGACGGGGCTCGATGTGGTTCGTGAGTCTGTACCTGACTTGGTCGTAATAGATGTGCGCTTGCCCGGGATGAATGGGCTTGAGACCTTTCGGGCAATGCGCGAGATAGAGCCCAAGCTTCCTGTGATTGTGATGACAGCATTTGGCACGACAGACGTTGCGATTGAGGCGACTAAGTTGGGGGCATTTGAGTATGTGCTGAAGCCATTTGAGATTCCCGACATTTTGACCCTAATCAAACAGGCCATTGAGGTGGGTCGATTTATGCGGTCGCGGGTCGAGATAGACGCAGCCCCAGAGATTGCCACCACCGAGGCAATTGTTGGCCGAAGTGACCCAATGCAGGAAGTCTATAAGGCAATTGGCCGTGTGGCTCAAACAGACGCGACAGTTCTGATCCGTGGCGAATCTGGCACCGGCAAAGAGCTTGTGGCTCGTGCCATATATCAACATAGCCTCCGGGCAGACAAACCCTTTCTCGTAATCAACTGTGTTGCAATTCCCGAGACCTTGCTTGAAAGCGAGCTGTTTGGTTATGAAAAAGGAGCCTTCACCGGCGCAGCGAGTCGCCGTGTGGGAAAGATCCAGCAAGCCCATGGAGGGACTATCTTGCTAGATGAAATTGGTGATATGCCGTTTAGCATTCAGGCCAAGATTCTCCGCCTGCTCCAAGAAAAGCACATAGAACGCCTTGGGGGGCGAGAAGCCATCCCCGTGGACGTGCGTATCGTTGCCGCCACGAACAGAGACCTGGAGGCAGGATTGACAGAGGGCCGGTTTCGAGAGGACCTTTATTATCGCCTGAAGGTGGTCACCCTCTGGATTCCCCCCCTGCGCGACAGGACAGAAGATATTCCGCTGCTTGCCGATTACTTCCTTAGCCGGTTTGCTAAGGAGATGGAAATCGACAATCCGGGGATAGAGAAGGACGCAAAAACATTGCTCAAGAATCACCCCTGGCAAGGTAATGTCCGGGAACTATCGAACACGATACAAAAGGCACTAATTTTCAGTCGTGGTAGCCCCATTAGCATGGCGGACATCTCCAAGGTCCTCCGAAGCGAAGGTGTTGTAGTGGAACGAGATGAAGCAGCGGAGGAAGCGATCGGTCAATGGATCCGCAACATGCTAATCTCAGGTAAGACAAGGGACATGTTTCACACGTTGATGGATCGCTTTGGCAGAAAGGTTGTTGCAGAAGCCCTGAAATTTACCGATGGCAACCGCAGCCGTGCAGCAGAAGTCCTCGCAATTTCTCGTCCCACTCTCCTGTCCAAGATAGAGAAGTATCAAATCAAAACAGAGACCTCGGTCAAAGGCAATTCATCGTGATGTTTGCCCGGTAACCACTCCACATATCGGGGCTGACTTTTTACAATCCGTAAAAAAACCGGACAGTCCTATCCCCACCTGAAAACCCCAAATGTCTGTTTTGTTTTCCCGATATCTCCCATTTTCAGCCGGTTAGCCTCTCCTCGGCCCATGGCTTTTGTTGGCACAATGGTTGCTCATTGGATAGATGGTAAGGAGCGCACAGGAGGAAATACTTGGCAACAGGGTTAGGCTGATGCAAAGGCTTACCTCCAAGACGTGACATCGAGGCTTGCCGAGCTACAAAAGGAGGTGAAGGGCTATGGTCGAAATAAAAACAATTCTCTTCCCCATTGACTTGACACAAGACTCGTCAAAGGTCTTACCCTACGTGCTCTCAGCTTCCGAGAAGTACAACAGCACGATTTACCTGCTCCATGTTATACAGGACGTTTATCAATGGGCACCAGGCTATGTTGCCCAGCCTTCGGCTGGGGTGCTTCGAAAGGAGGCCCAAAAATGTTGTAAAAAGGACATGGAGAAGTTTTGTGAAGAACAGTTGCAAGGCTATCCTTACTTTCAAACAAGCGTCGTCTTAGGGAATCCAGTAGGGGAAATTCTAAAGGCTATCGAGTCCCAAGGCATAGATCTAGTGATTATGGGCACTCATGGACGAAAAGGCTTGAAGCACGTCATATTTGGGAGTGTGGCAGAGAATGTGGTGAAGAGATCACCCGTTCCCGTATTGACCATTAATCCATATAAAGTCCGTTAACTGATCGTGGTAGTGGGCGTCACCTCTTTGAAATGTTGTAAGCCATGGAGCCAATGAGATTGAAGAGGGAGGCCACCTTGAAAGCAGTTAACCTCGATTCAGATAAAACAATCAGTCATTTTGTGTCAAAAGGGTTGACGAAGCCTTCGTGGCAAGGGGGAATACCATGAAAAAGAGAATCTTGGTGGCTGTTGGCGACTGCATCTATTCGGAACACGCAGTGAAATACGTGGCCAGGATCTCCTCGGCTGCAAAGGATTTGACCTATACTCTTTTTAATGTGCAACCTATGGTTCCGCGAATCTTCAGTGCAGCAGCCGAAAAAGACTCTACGGTCAAGGCCGAGATTGACAAGCTTATTCGTGAGAATACCAAAACGGCCAGATGCACCGTTGAGCGACTCAAAGACATCATCGTGCGTGAAGGGATAGCCGAGGAGTATGTTGAGGTGGTGACTGAAACCATGCAAGTGGGAATGTCCAAGGACATCCTAAACCGGGCCGAACAGGGAGGGTACGATGCGATCGTTATAGCGCGGAGGGGCCTGACACCGAGCCGTGATTTCTTTATAGGCACGATTGCCGCCAAGGTCGTTGAACATGCGTTAAGAACCCCGGTGTGGGTTGTTGCTGGGGAAGACATTTCTATGAACTTCATGGTCGCAGTTGATGGATCTGAAAATTCTCTCCGAGTTGTGGACCATGTGATCCAAATGGTGGGAGCCCATCCAGACCTCAGGCTTACCTTGTTTCATGTCCTACCTTACCTGAGACATTACTATTCCCCTCGCTTTGAAACAGAGAATCCAAAGCTCCACGAGATTCTTCAGCGAGAAGACAAGACGCGCATGGAAGACTTCTATGGAAAGGCTCGTGAGCGCCTCAAGGCGGCGGGATTAAAGATGAGCCAGATCAAGATCAAGACCAGCAGGCAGAGTCATGACATTTCTACGGGCATCCTTGGTGAAGCGAGAACAGGACGGTATGATACGGTCGTGGTTGGCCGACGCGGCGAAAGAGAGGCCTTTTTCACCGGACGAATTGCTATTCGCTTAGTCCAGAAAATCACCGATCAGACCCTGTGGGTGGTTCCTTAAGGTTAAGGTGCAGGAGAAAAAGGGAAAGAAGGACGGCGAAGAAAAGAAGTCAGACCTAATCAAACGTCCTTTTACAGCCCGTAAAAAATGCTGACAGACACATGCGTTGAACAACTGTCAGGCTATTAGACATAGCTCTCAAAAGCCCCTTTCATTTCAAGCCCTTGTCATATCTGACAACCATAGCCCACATTGGCATGCTTCGTGCCCATCAACTTCAACAGAAAGGTTCTGTAATACTTGCTACACAATTAGAAGGAGGTATTACCATGAGAATTGCTATTTCATCTACGGGGCCGAGCCTCGATTCCGAGGTCGATCCTCGATTCGGCCGATGCCAGTTTTTTGTGATAGTGAATTTGGACAATATGGATTTTGAGGCAGTGCCTAACGCAAGCAACACCTTGGAAGGTGGTGCAGGAATACAAGCGGCCAAGGTTATGGTTGATCGTGGAGCGGAGATCATACTCACTGGATATATTGGTCCCAATGCCGAACAGGTGCTTTCAACCGCCGGGCTTAATGCAATTACCGGGGTGTCGGGGACAGTACGTGAGGTAGCTCAACAATACAGAGAAGGCAAATTGAAGCCTGTTGGAGAAAGGGATGTAAGAATTGATAAGGACCCCGGTAGAACTCAGTCTTTTTCTCAAACCACGGGGCCTTTTCAAGCTTCCGCTCCCCGTGTCGGCCTGGGACGTGGCATGGGAGGAGGTCGCGGGCGTGGCAGGGGGGGTGGCGGTCAGGGCCGCGGGTAGGGGAATACTTCGTTTGCCCAATGTGTGATGAACGAGTTCTGCACGGGCTTGGAAAACCTTGTTTTGAAGAAAGGTGTGCAAAGTGCGGGGCAGCTATGACGCTAGAGCAGGTGATAGGAGGTGTTCATATGAGCAAGACTCTCCGTATTAGTAAGAAAAAGAAAGGTGATCCCTCTTTATCTGAACGGAAGGCGGCCATGGCCGCTCAAGACCAGACCATCAAAGACTCCTTGTCTTTGGTTGAGCACAAATTTTTGGTTATGAGCGGCAAGGGGGGTGTTGGCAAGACAAGCGTTGCCGCTAATTTGGCCACGGCCCTCTCAAGGCGGGGGGCCAAAGTGGGCCTTATGGATGTGGATCTCCATGGTCCTGACATTCCCAGAATACTGGGTCTCAAGGGGGTTCTAGAGGCCAGTGTTGATGGGCGAATAACCCCCAAACCTTACTCAGAGAACCTGGAGGTGATCTCCGTTGGATCAATGGCCGGAGATCCGGATAAGGCCGTAATCTGGCGGGGACCTTTGAAGCTGCAAGTCATCCGGCAGTTTATCTCCGGCGTACAATGGGGAAAGTTGGACTATCTCATCATTGATTCGCCGCCTGGAACGGGGGATGAGCCGCTCACTGTTGCTCAAACCATTCCGGATGCCAAAGCGATCATCGTAACCATGCCCCAGGAGATGTGCTTGGACGATGTCAGGAAATCAATCAATTTTTGCAAAACTGTTAAAATGGAAATCTTTGGATTAATAGAAAACATGAGCGGCTTTGTGTGTCCCCACTGCGGAAAGCCTATTGATTTGTTCGGTACCGGGGGCGGCTTCAGAACCGCCGCGGCCATGAATATCCCTTTCTTGGGTCGTATCCCTCTGGACCCGAAAATGGTAAAGTCTGCTGACGCGGGGGAACCCTACATGGAAGAATATCCGGATTCAGAGGCAACAAAAGCCTACGATCAGATCGTGGCAAGAATTATGGGGGCAGAGCGGACAAAGACTCAGATGGCGTGATCGAACTATAAGCGAAAAAGGATAGAAAGGAGGACACAATGAATTTTTCCGAAATCGTCAGGGCAGAAAAAGATGAAGGGAAAGAAAAGCATGTCCCTTATATCCACATTGATAAGGGGCATAAAGAGGGCAAGGACATTGTCCGGGTAGTTGTCGGGCATGAGGTTCCACACCCGAACACGGTGGAGCATCACATTGCCTGGATTGAGCTGTATGGCGTGAAAAAGGACAACGATCAAGTCATCCATCTGGGGCGTGCCGCCTGGGCACCAGTGTATTCAAATCCAAATGTTCGTTTCCAAATCAATCAAATTAATGATTTCAAGTCCTTTCATGCCTTAGTATACTGTAATATTCACGGGGTGTGGGAAAATACGCTGGAAAGGTAAGGGCCCCCTGCTATTTTGAAGAGCGGTGGTGGACAATATTAGTGAAGCTCCCCGCGGCAAGCTGTGGGACATTCTGCAAAAGGTTTCGTAAGTATCGCAATCAGGCACGGAACTAAGGGCTTGAGCAGAGATAACTTCGCAGAATTGGGGTTCAGATTTGGGTCCCGATTTTGGGATGCGATTGCAATAAGTGCCTGAACGTTTTGTGAATGTGGCAATCGGGCTGATGAGGACCCCTTGAAGCGACTTTGATTTTGATATCAATTTGACGAGGCGTAATCAGAAAAGAATCAATATGGGGTTAACGGTAATGGAATATTACAACCAACCAGCACACGAGGTCTTGAAACAGCTCATCACAAGTGAAAAGGGCCTGACTTCGCCTGAGGCAGCAAAAAGACTGGCAAGAGACGGCAAGAACATCTTGAAAGAGAGAGAGAAGGTCTCGCCCTTCAAGCTTTTACTTGAGCAGTTCAATTCCCCTGTGGTTTGGATTCTTATCGGCGCCTTGATTGTCTCCTTCATTATTGGAGAAAAGATTGATGCCGTTGTAATTGGAACAATCTTAATCCTTAATGCAATCATTGGATTCTTCCAGGAGTATAGGGCAGAAAGAGAAATTGAGGCACTGAAACAGCTTGCAAGTCACAAGGCGGTGGTCAGGAGGGACGGAAAGGAGTCCGAGATAGACGCGTCTGAGGTTGTTCCGGGAGACATCGTATTATTGAAGGAAGGAGACAAGGTTCCTGCGGACGCGAGGGTTATCAAAGCACTTCAGACTCAAACCCAAGAGTCAATGCTCACCGGTGAAAGCCTTCCGGTGATGAAAACCTCACAAGCGCTATCTGGTGACAAGGAAATTGCAGAACAGACGAACATGTTGTTTTCTGCAACCGAAATAACGAGAGGTAAGGCAAGCGCAGTCGTTGTAAGAACTGGCATGAATTCAGAAATCGGCAAGATAGCAAAGTTGATTCAAGAAACAAAAAAAGAGCGGACTCCTTTGCAAGAAAAACTTGCCAGGATGGGAGGTATGCTCAGCGTAATAACAATAGCAATATGCGCCTTGGTGTTGTTGACGGGCCTTCTCAAAGGAGAAAACTTCCTGGAGATATTTACCATATCGGTCGCCTTGGCAGTTGCCGCAATACCCGAAGGCCTCCCCGCTGTGGTAACCATAAGTCTTGCAGTAGGGGTTAGAAAAATGCTTGGGAAAAATGCACTCATAAGAAAGCTGCCAAGTGTCGAAACCCTGGGAAGCACCACCGTCATCTGCTCAGACAAAACGGGGACCCTCACGTATAACGAGATGACCGTCAAGAAGATATTTGCCAATGATAAAGTCATTGAGGTTACTGGATCCGGTTACAATTCAACAGGTGGGTTCTCTGAAGATCCTACCGAGTTCAGTTTGTTACTCGAGATAGGAGCCCATTGCAACGACGCAAAGATTGAGCAGAAGCAATGCATTGGAGATCCAACCGAAGGATCTTTAATAGTCACAGCTAGAAAGGCAGGGATAAGCACTGAAGAACTCAATAAAGAGTTTCCACGGCTAAATGAAATCCCGTTTAGCAGTGAAAGAAAACGAATGACCACCATACACAAGATAGGTGAAAAGTACTTGGCATACATGAAAGGGGCTCCCGACATAGTACTGGATCTATGTAGTGGTTACTATTCTGACAAAGAAATAAGTTCTCTCACCGAAGAAGGGAAAGAGGTAATTCTACAATCAAATCGTGAATTCAGTGAGAATGCATTGAGGGTCATTGGGTTCGGGTTCAAGGAAATAGACGATCCTATGGGGTTTACCGAAGGTGACGAGAGAGACTTTGTCTTTGTTGGATTGCAGGCAATGATTGACCCCCCGAGGGAGGAGGTGAAAACGGCTATAAGCCAGTGCCATGAGGCAGGTATTAAAGTGGTCATGATCACAGGTGATCATGAGGGCACTGCCGTTGCCATAGCAAATCAGACAGGGATCACTGGAAGGAGCATTACGGGGAAAAAGCTTGAACAATTAACTGACAAGGGTCTCGAAGATGTTGTCGAGGAAATAGCAGTTTATGCAAGGGTTAACCCAGAACACAAGCAGAAGATAGTCAGGGCTCTGCAGAACAGAGGACACGTAGTGGCAATGACGGGAGACGGAGTAAATGATGCCCCTGCTCTTAAGAGAGCTGACATTGGAATCGCCATGGGCATCACCGGAACTGACGTGAGCAGGGAAGCCTCGGACATGGTCTTAACCGATGACAACTTCAGGAGCATTGTTAGTGCTGTTGAGGAAGGCAGGGGGGTCTTTGATAACATAAGGAAGTTCTTTGTGTTCCTTCTATCAGGAAACATTGGAGAGGTTGCAACAATATTCATCCTCATCCTGCTGGGGTTTCCGGCTCCCCTGACTGCCACCCAGATCTTATTAATTAACCTCGTGACGGACGGACTGCCTGCAACTGCGTTAAGTGTTGATCCTTTTGAACCTGGTGCAATGAGGAGGAGACCAAGAAGGAGAGATGAGGGAATACAAAAGGGCCTTAGTAACTACTTGGTTGGATATCCCTTATTGATGACGATGGTGGCAGTCACCTTTTTTCTAGTTGAATTCAATCATAGTGGAAATATAGAGAAAGCCAGAACCGTTGGCTTTCTCACAATAGTCTTTTTTGAGCTGTATCAATCATTTGCCTCAAGATCAACCATCTTCCCTTCGGTGGAGGTAGGTCTATTCAAGAACAAGGCCCTGATTGGGGCGACTCTCATCTCATTTGTTGTGGCAGGAGGTGCTGTATATATTCCTTCCATGAATAAAATGTTTGGAACTGCGCCGATCGGACTTACACAATTCTCGACCCTTTTGTTGGTCAGCAGCGTTGGATTCATATATCTCGAGATAAGCAAGAAAGCTAGAAGCCGAAAGGCAGGCGTTAAGGCGTAGCTCACCAGATAAATACCCCGCACTGGCCTTCCTTTACACTTTGTAAAAAACAGTGACAGTCTTACTCGCTTAGTCAAAGGTCAACATCCCCGTATAGTCCGGGTGTTTCCTGCATTTCCAAGAGGTTATCTCCATTCCAACCTTTGGCTCACCTTGGCACGGGCCTTGCCCTTATTACAGACAATAGAACTCGGATCGCAACACGACTACCTGACATGCCCCCACAAGATGATTGAAGGAGGACAGGGTGAGCATTGTTGGAGTTCACGCTATTTGTGCCACAGGGTGTTTACCGGCTTAATTGGAGTGTTCAAACACACCGTTAACGGAAGTAAGTTACAAGGTAGATGGAACAAGACCGAGGACAACACATCAATCAGGAGGTTTATCATGAACAGATTACCCTATCTAAAAGTGATCCCCATTGTTGTGGTTATGGCAGTTTGTCTTGTTGGCACCCAAAGCATTGCAGGTGAGGAAGTCTGTACGTCAAAGGGACAGATTGAGACCATCGATTGCGCTTGCAACACGGTGGCTGTCGAAGTTCTTCTGGGAAATACGTATTTTACGATAACTGGGCCGCTTTGTCGGGGTATTGTTTTAGAAAGGAAAGGACAACCGGCCGCGTTGGCAGACTTTTCCGTGGGTGAACAGGTTACGGTGCAATGGAGGCATACAAACAAAGGGGATATTATAGAGACGCTCGCGGTGCGGTAACCACCGGAATTAGTTGCTAGTGTTTGCGAAAAGATGAACTTTGACGCAGATGCGGCGTGCATTGGGTGTTTCTTAAAAAGGCCGGAAGATCTGTTGAATCAGCGAGGAGGCTTACAATGGCAAAGAAGATCTTGGTAGCGGTCGACAACTGCGCTGATTCCGCGGGAGCGGTCAGGTACGCTGTTCGGATGACATCGGCCTCAAAGGATTTTTCATATACGCTCTTTAACGTGCAGCCCCCAGTTCCTCCAACGTTCCGTGAAGCAGCCGAAGCCGACCCCAAGGTCAAAGCTGAGGTCGATGCGCTTGTTGAAGAGCATACGGAAGCCACGAGATGCATCACTAGGGAGCTCAAAGAGACCATGGTGCGCGAGGGGGTTCCTGAAAAACGTGTCGAAGTGGTCACCGAGCCTATGCGGTTGGGAATGGCTAGGGATATCCTCAATCGGGCAGAACAAGGCCGATACGACGCCATTGTCCTTGCACGCAAGGCGCTCAAACCGGCTCGGGATTATTTCATCGGCACGACCGCTGCGAAGGTGGTTGAGCACGCGCTCGAAGTACCTGTGTGGGTAACGTCTGGAAACGCCGTTTCAACAAAAATCATGATAGCAGTTGATGGATCTGAGAATTCCTTCCGAGCTATTGGCCACGTCATTGATATGGCAGGGGCCCATCCAGATCTCAGAGTCACGTTGTTCCACGTGCTGCCTCGTCTGAGACATTTTTACTCTGATGAGTTTGAGGGAAATAACCCGCACTTACAACAAGTACTCATGCAAAAGGACAATCTGCGCATGGACGACTTCTATTCAAAGGCTTATAGGAAGCTCGAGGCAGCGGGATTGAAAAAGGACCATATCAACGTCGAGACCAATGCTCAAAGCTTTGACATTGCAACAGCGATCTTCAGTGAATTGAGAACGGGGCGGTACGGAACCGTGGTCGTTGGTCGACGGGGGGAAAGGGATGCCTTCTTTACAGGAGGAATAGCTATGCGCTCGGTCCAGAAGGTCGGCAATCAGGCCTTATGGGTGATTCCGTAACAGCCGACTTAACGAGGAGGTACAACCAAACAAGCATGACTTTGAAACGACGAGTTTCATATAATCAGTCTGTCTCAAGTCTTCGTCTATGTATGGTCGCTACAGCTTCGGAAGATGGTCGAGACCTTCTGAAGAGCCCCAGCATAACCTCGCTTAGCCTTTACAGTCTGTAAAAAATGCTGACATGAATCGCCTTGAGCCCCAGATTCACAACCACGAATGCTTACCTAATCTCGTGTGTTGATAGGCAGTTAACTAAATCTCTGAAGGCCAATCGTCTTGGCACATACATTGCTCGTGAATATTGTAAATGAGTGAACAGGTAAACAGCACTATGCATAGAGTCTGCATCTTGGTGGCCGACAGAAATCCCCACGTGAGAAGCTTCCTGCAACGCGAGCTTTCAACGGATGGTTTTCACGTGTTGATTGCGAAAGATGGTCGGGAGGTATTAAGGCTACTTGATACAGCTGATCTTCCAGACCTTCTTATTTTAGATATAGACTTACCGCATGTGAGCGGGTTGGAGATTTTGAAGAAGCTGCAGGATCAAGAGGCCCTGCTTCCAGTCATGGTTCACACGTTACTTAAGGAATATGCCGACCATCCCACAGTTCGGAACGCAGCTGCCTTTGTTGAAAAGACTGGGGATAACGTCGATGGTTTCAAGCTAGCAATTAATGACGTATTGCGAAAGTGGTACCCCACGAGATACGTCAATGAAGCAGATAGGGAGGTATAGCCAAGTTGTACTTGATGGAAGAATTGAACGTTCCGTCTTCTTACGTAATTGGAAAGGAATGGCCAACCTGCAACAGTACAATACGGCATTTACCGGCATACAAACAAGAAAGGAGGTGCTGTGATGGAAATCAAGAATATTCTTTTTCCACACGACTTTTCAGAAAATGCGTCCAAGATTGTCCCTTACGTGCAATCAATGGCAAAGGCTTACAACAGTGGAATCTACCTATTCCATGTGGTTCAAGATCTTCAGAAGTGGGGCAAGGCTTACGTTCCTCATCGTTCAATGGACCTTTTTGAAGAGGAAGCCTTGGAGGCGGCCCGGAAGAAGATGGACAGGATCTGTGAAGAAGAATTCCAGGGAATGGACAACCTCGAAAGAAAAGTGGTTTCCGGAGATCCAGCCTCAGAGATTATGAAGACAATTGAATCCGAAGACGTTGATCTGGTGGTGATGGGCACACATGGGCGAAAAGGTCTGGAGCATGTTGTATTTGGGAGTGTGGCTGAGAATGTGGTGAAGAAGTCTACTGTTCCAGTAATGACCGTTAACCCATACAAACTCAAATAGTCCAGCCCTAGTCAGGTATATCTTTGATTCACACAAATCGGAAGTGAACCCACAAGAGGATTATGAATGGAGGGATCACGATGAAGCCATTCAAAAACATACTCTTTCCTATTGATTTCTCCGAGTGTTCTACAGGTGTTTTCCCCTTTGCACTCGATCTGGCTCAGAGATTTGATGCGAAACTTCATCTTCTGTTTGTGGCCAGAGATATCTCTTACCTCTCAGCAATCGACGTTCCGAGCGAGTTGTTGATCAATACGGTAGCTGAAGTGATCCAAGCGGGTGAAAGCCGGATGGAGGGCTTCTGTGAGAAACACCTGACCGATTTCCCCAGTCACGAACCCAAAGTTGTTAGCGGAAATCCGGCGGATGAGATTCTGCGATTTTCTGACAAGCAAGGGATTGACTTGATCGTTATGGGAACCCACGGAAGAAAAGGGTTAGATCGAACTCTGATGGGAAGTGTGGCAGACCATGTAATGAAAAATGCCGCCATCCCCGTCCTGACGGTGAACCCCTTCAGGCCCAGGGTCAAGTATGTGAAGGCTTAGCAACCGGGGAAGCAATCATGCTAGTAAGAAACTGGATGACCTCGGATGTGATCACTGTGGGCGAAAATACCCCTATGATGCAGGCATCGGTCATCATGAAGGAGAACAAGATCCGCTCGTTGCCGATAGTGAACGGCCATGGCAAGGTGGCAGGGATTCTAAGCGACAGGGACTTGAAAGACGCATCACCGTCCAAGGCAACAACCCTGGATGTACACGAGCTGAATTATCTCCTCTCCACAGTCAGCGTCAAAAGCCTTATGACCACCGACCCTGTATTTATCAGACCGGATGAAACGGTGGAATTTGCTGCGATCTTGATGCTGGAAAACACAATCTCATCGCTTCCCGTTATCAACCATATGGATTCTCTGATCGGAATTATCACGCAAACCGATATTTTCAAGGCCTTGATTAATATTGTGGGGGCCTATACCGGCAGCATCCAATTTGCTTTGAGCTTGGAGGATCGCCCCGGTTCAATCCGAGAAGTCACTGACGTGATCCGCTCGTATGGGGGACGCATCGTGAGTATTCTCTCTACGCGAGAAACCGTTGAAGCAGGGCACCGTCACGTCTACATACGCACTATACCCCCACCGGAAAACAGGCTTGGGGACCTCGTTAAGGAGTTGGAGATGCGGTTTGTGGTCCTTTACGCGGTCCGGGACCTGCTTGAAGAGGTTGAGGGTCGGCGCATTCGCACCTCAGGTTAAGTCGCACCCTATCAGGGCGGGATCTATTCTTGGCCTGAGGGTTCAGCACCCGAATGGGTCCGGATGACGAGTTGACAAGGACCATCAACCGGATAGAGGCAAAGTTGGCCGAACACAACCAGATACGCGAGGCGCTTCACAAGCGCACCAAAGAACTCGACTGTCTTTATGCAGTTCTTGAGATCGTCAATCGCCCAGGGATTCTTCTAGAAGAAAGGCTGCTGCAGATTGTCTCCTCGCTTCCGCTTTATGGCACGTCCGTTGCTCTTTAGTAATGCACCTCGTGTCCATGGACGGACGAATGAGATAAGGAGGACCTGAAATGGAAAAGCTTGCCGACTTAAGACAGCACGAAGTGTTTGGTGTGTTTCCAGACATTCAGTTGTCAAAACTCTCAGAGATCACCGAGAAGAGAGTCTACAGGAAACATGAACCTATATACAAACAAGGGGATCGGGCAAAGCATCTATTCTTGATGCGAAAAGGGCTTGTGGACTTGCGGGATACGAAATCTGGAGACCTGGAGGGGATTTCCGTTGAAACACTGGGCCCGGGCCAAGTATTCGGCATTGCTTCACTCATGAAGCCCCACGAACACTCGCTAACGGCTGAGTGTCTGGAAGACTCAGAAGTCCTGGCCATAGAGGCCAACTCACTGTTGGAAATTTGCAGGCAGGAACCAGATTTAGGCCACTGGTTTATGATGACGATAGCACACCTCTATTTCGAGCGTTACCAACTCTGCAGAAAGCGCCTTTTCGGGCCCGGCTAAAGTATCCAAGGTCCCAACTCCGTTGCAGAAATGACGTAAGCTCTTTGATATTGGCACATTTGGCTCGTGTGAATGTAATCAGACGAACAAAACCTGATGATACCTGGACCTCATTGTTAGAAATGGTGCTCCCTGACCCCAAAATTCGTCTTCGTTCAAGGATCTCAAGGGCTCCAAGGCAGGTGACACTTGTTTCTCTCCCAGGCGGCCGTTAGCCGCTCATAGGGGAAATGATCATGGCTAGCATTTTGATAATAGACGACCAGTCAGGTGTTCGCCAACTCATTTCCGAAGAACTGATCCTTGAAGGGCACCAGGTGCGCAGTCTGGGTGATACCAAATCGGCCAGGGAACACCTCCAACGTTCACGACCCGACTTGGTTCTTCTGGATTTGTATCTGGACGGACCTGAAGGGT
>JAFDFO010000399.1 GCA_019309815.1 Deltaproteobacteria bacterium | reverse complement strand
ACTGAATGTATTGAGCAAATGAAAGTAGTCATCATAGTCAGGGGCCGGCAGGTTAGACAAAGACGCCATTTGGTGGAAGGGAGCAGGCGTTCTATCTTTCATAGTTTTGCGCGTGACGACCCCTGGAATCGGGGGCATCTTATCGAAGCTCTTGGAGTTCATGAGGTGACTGATCAATTGGCTCATCGGAAGCTCGCCCTCACCATTCACCACAGCGTCGATCTCGGGAAATGTCTCAAGGAGCCCTCGCAGAGCGTCACCTCCAAACGTAGAACCACCTACTACAATGGGCAGATTCGGAAAGGCCTTCTTGATACGCGTAATGAAATAGAGCGATGAAGTAAGCTGACAAAGAGCTACTGAAAAACCCACAAGGCCGCAACGCCCCCATTCCACACTCTCGATAAAATCATCCGATGCGTGGCTCACCTGTGAAGCAAGGGCCGCGAAATCGACTCCGCGAAGCCTGGGCTTACCCTTTGCTTCCCGGTAGAAAACCTTTTCGATCTGCGCCTTACGTTCAGGAAACAGGAGGGCAGCGTACACTGTCTCCGCCAACCAGGTTCTTTCTGAAATCGCGCTATAGAGTTTGTATCCGATCGATTCCGCAACTTTGAGATAGACGTGTAAGGCGTGGATCTTCAGCTCTGGAAAGGGCTCTTTCAGATAGGCTTTGAGTGCACCAAGCTGAATGGAAGGACGGCTGTAAAGAGGCCAGGGGCTTGAGACCAGGATAACGTTCATCATAATCCCCATCCAAAAACAAACGGAGATCAGGGCTGCAACATGGCCAGGATCCGGTCCAGTTTATCTTCCATGCCAGGGGTGAGGCTGCCGCCGCCCTGTGGCACGGCTTGCAAAAATTCCGTGATTTCTGCGGCTTTAGCCACGGTTCTACGAGGCTGTTATTTGAGACAAGGTTGATCAATGTGTTTAGTTTTGTCCCTTCTTTTGCATAGCCCCTGGCCTGTAGCTCCTCCACGGCGAGCTGCTGGCTGCCGGCGTTCCAGTCGCTGGCCATATAAATGGAAAAAGTGAAATAAGGCGCCATTGTTCCGCAGGCCTGCTGGCTTTTGTCGTTGTGATTATAGAAGGGCGCTCCGGCAAACACGGAGTTTCCAAATATGTAGTTGGTTATGGGGTCGGGTTCGGCATTGGGGTCGTTGATATCCTTGCACGTCTGGGAGTCTATGTGGGCATAGGCGGAGTCAAAGCAGGCAGTGGGTTTGTTCTTGTCCGTCTGGCTGCAGCTCTGGTTGTATTTGGAGCTGGAGCAATAATCCGGATAGTAGGTGATGGAGGGCTGGCAGTCCGCCACCGTGGCGATGCCGTAGCCCAGGATGTAAAAGTTTAGATCAATAGGGGGGAGCATTTTTATCCCCAAGACCGCCGTGCCGATCACCATCTTGGCGGACCGGAAAAATACTCCCACTACAGGGATCATCCCGGGGATAGCGAGAAGCTTGTTCCCCAATAGGATATCATTAAAGATGCCCGTCCTCTTGGATAAGGCCGGCGGGTTAACCATGTCGTCGCTCAAGAGGTGCATGACAAAGGTGGGGTTGGGCGAGTTGCCGTCCATGATGGTGTATCTGTAGCTCAGGTCAAAGGGCTTTTTATTGAGAATTGGGGTTTGTTCTTCGTATATGCGGAAGTTGTTGAGGAACCCTATCCCCATGCCTTTTGCCGGTATGGTGTCCGGCAGAAACCAGTTTTGGATGTCCTTTGAGCTTTTTTTCACGTCATAGGGAGTGAAATTGAAGATGTAGACGGGAAAGTTCTGGGCGTCCTTAACGGTGCCTTGCACATAGTCGCCATATAGCTTCTTGCCGGGGTCCCATGGGCCTGCGGCAAGGGCGAAACCGGGAAAAAGGGCGATGAACACCGCTATGGCGATGACTTTTATAAAAAGACCTTGCAACTTGTACATGTCTGTTCCTCCATTCTCTTACTCATAGGGCTGTGGCAGGGGCACGTTCCCTGGCATGATCATTATGGCCACCGGAGATATACAGCTCCCGCAATTACATTTTGGGGGCGGGGTTGCTTGGTCAGTACAATCGTAGATCACCCTGCATTGGTCCCAGGTTTTTGATGCATAGATCCTGAAATCCGCGGTCACAAGCCTCACCCCCTGGTCCAGCATGCCTGTATAGTTTGGAAGGCCGCTGGGGTAAAAACTCTCCCCCTTTTTGCCGGAACTGTCCTCCAGCATCAGGCCGCAAGGGCAATATAAATGGAATTGGGAAGTGAAGAGCCATATTTTGAAGTCATTGGCGTCGGTTTTAGGGCCGCCGGTCTCGAAGTTAATGTAACCTTGGAAATCGGAATATTTTTTAGGAGCCCCATAAAGATGGTAAGACGAGTATGCAGGAAGCACGATTTGGTTCAACTGTTGGACGTAGAGGTCGGGGGTGCATCCGTACTCATTGTTATGGGCCGTGGTGATCAGAAACTCCTCGGTGGTGTAATTGTAGATCGTGATGCCTGTACCAAGAAAGACGGTACAATTCGTCTCCGGCGGATGCCAGTAACCAACAAAGGTCCCGGCAATATTCAGGGTTTGCTTCCCCTTCTTGTTGATGTAGACCCATTTGCCGTCCGTCATCACGGCAGCCAGCTTTTCCGAGAACC
>JAFDFO010000398.1 GCA_019309815.1 Deltaproteobacteria bacterium | reverse complement strand
TTACACCTATGCGCGAGCTTGTTAATCTTTTGCACATTTTCCCGGAGCGGATCGCGTAGGTCCATGTCATCCAGAAGAAGGTGGCTGTACATCAAGATGCCGCCAAGCGGGGTATTCAATTCATGGGCAATCTCGGTAGCCAGTCTCTCACTCGCCTTCAGGCGCTCAACGGCGAGGAGTTCGTTTTGCTTTTTGGAGTTTCTCATCTCTCAATTGGAATCCGATTTCACTCTCTGTATCCTGGCGATCAAATAGTACCACACACGGATATTACATAACACGCTATTAGTAAAGGATTTTTCCCAAATCTTGGAAGCTTGGGGCCGTGAAATGCCCCCCGGAGAGGTCTTGTTATCTCCATTTGGGTTTGCGCTTCTCCAGAAAGGCTCGTATGCCCTCCTCACCATCGCCGTGGGCCACACATCTTGAGATCCCCACCCGCTCATTTTGAAGCTGTGCCTCAAGACTTGTATGAAAAGAATCCAACATGAGTCCTTTACACACCCCAAAGGCGAGCAGAGAGGATTCTCCGAACCGGGACGCCATGTCTTTGGCAACCTCAAGCACCTGACCGTCCTCTGCCACCTCCGTGACCAGTCCCCAGGCCAGGGCTTGTTCTGCGGAAACCGGTCTGTCAAATGCGACCATCTCCATAGCTCGTGCCAGGCCGACAAGCCTTGGAAGGATGAAGCTCGCACCGCCGTCAACAGACAGTCCATGCGATGTGTATGCCTGTATGAGGGTGGCAGAGCCTCCCATGACACGAAAGTCGCAAGCCAGGGCCAGAGACAAACCGCCCCCTGCAGCGACCCCGTTTATGGCTGCAATGACCGGTTTTTTCATGCGCCGGATTTCTTCAACGACCTGGTGAAAAAGAGTGGCCAGTTCATATACGCCTTGGGCGGCGCCCTTTGGGAAGTCATGAATCGATCTAAGGTCCCCCCCGGAGCAAAAGACCTTGCCTTCCCCGGTAATCACAACAGCACGCACGCCTTTGTCGAAGCTGAGATCGGACAGCTGCCCGGCTAACAGTTTCAGCATTTCCTCATCAACAGCATTGTAAACCTTTGGGCGGTTCAGGGTGACCAATGCCACTCCATCCTCTTTGATGGTGTAGACCTTTGATTTCATGAGGTGCCTCCTTGCCCTGGTGTTGCGTCCCAGCAGTTATTTACATAAGTCAAAGTCAACATGATCTCCGCGTTGAGTCGTTAAAATGTAAAATTCGAAGCACGAAATTCGAAACCCGAAACAATTCCGAATGACCAAAATTCAAATGACCGAAACATTAATACAACAGCATAAGCCTAAATCGTTTATGTCATTAGAACATTCGAATTTCGAATTTGTTTCGGATTTCGATATTCGAATTTGCGGCTGACGCCTTGAACACAGTACGGATTTGAAAGTTGTCTTTGCGGGTCCTGTGCGATATCAGAAATTACGTAAGTTATTCGTGGAACGCGACACGAACACGTCTGGTGTATCGCTCAGGACAATCAGGGACCTTTCGATGTCCAGATACGGGAGCCGATATTTCTTTGTTACAAGAGAGAGACCATCAGCTTCGACTTTTAAGCGGATAGCTTCCAGTTCCGCCTCCACAGACTTTCCCTTCATGGCAATCACGGTCCCCGGCCGGCGGAGCAGTGGCACGGCCAGATCCACAAATATGTCCAGTTTCGATACAGCCTTTGAAACAATAATATCATAGCGCTTTGATTCAGGCCGAAGCTCTCTCTTTAGGTCTTCGGCCCGAACATGACGTGCCTCGATATTTTCAAGGGCGAGCGTGCTTATGATATGCTTTTGAAAGCTTACTTTCTTCCTTGTGCCGTCGATGAGCATGACGTGCAGATCCGGCCGCATGACTTTCAAGGGGATACCCGGGAATCCGCCTCCGGAGCCAATGTCCAGTACCCATGATCCTGACGGGAGCAAAGGGGAAACGGGGAGGGTATCCAGAAAGTGTTTTACTGCAACTTCTACGGGGTCTATTATGGCTGTCAGGTTGACTGATCGATTCCACGCCACGAGCTCTGTTGCATGAATGGCAAACTGGTCTATTTGCGAATGGTTAAGGGGCATGTTCATGGCT
>JAFDFO010000155.1 GCA_019309815.1 Deltaproteobacteria bacterium | reverse complement strand
ATCCATCATGCATGCGACTTTGACTTTGGTCCCAACGCCGTCCGTGGAGGTAACGAGGACCGGCTTCTCATAGTTGTTAACGTCAAGGGAATAGAGGCCGCTAAATCCTCCAATACCAGCGATAACACCGGATCGAGGGGCCTCTTTGGTAATCCTCTTGATCGTTTTTATGAACCGCTTGCCCTTGTCGATATCGACGCCGGCCTTTTGATAGGTAAGGGATTTGTCCATGATTCACTTGGCTGAGCTGATGTAATAGCCGGACCATAGTTAGTATAGTGTCCGCAATAAGTCAAAGAAATATTTTTTGACATCAGCCCCGTCCTGGTGTAATCAAGTTCAAGAAAAGAAAGGAATTAAACGGGACAGAGGGGTTTTACTATGAAAGAATTTGCTAGGTTGGATAGGCTGCCTCCCTACGTCTTTACGAGGGTGAACAAAATTAAAATGGATGCCCGCCATGCAGGAGAGGACATTATCGATCTTGGAATGGGAAATCCAGATATGCCTACCCCCAAACACATTGTGGACAAACTGGTTGAGGCGGCCAGAAAGGGTCATAATCACCGTTACTCGGCGTCCATGGGGATCACTAAGCTCAGGCTGGCGATTTCCAAATGGTATAAACGCAGGTTTGATGTAGATATCGACCCGGACACCGAAGCGATCGTCACTATTGGTGCCAAAGAAGGGATTTCCCATCTGGTGCTGGTTACCATACGCCCTGGGGACGTTGTTTTTGCGCCAGACCCCACATACCCGATCCATCCGTTTTCCGCTATTATTGCTGGCGGGGATGTCCGGAGGATTCCGTTGGGTCCGGAAGGGGATTTTTTTGAAGACTTGATGGCGGCGACGAAGCAGACATGGCCGCGGCCGAAGATACTCATCATTTCATTTCCGCACAATCCCACAACAGAGGTTGTGGACATGGCTTTTTTTGAGAAGGTGGTCGATTATGCCAAGGAGCATGATATCCTGGTCATTCATGATCTGGCTTATGCTGACCTCGTCTTTGACGGGTACAAGGCGCCGAGCTTTCTTCAGGTGCCCGGGGCTAAAGATGTCGGCGTTGAATTCTTCTCGCTTTCCAAGAGCTACAATATGCCGGGGTGGCGTGTGGGGTTCTGTGTTGGAAATCCCCAGATTGTGGGGGCACTGCGTCGTATAAAGAGCTATCTTGATTATGGCATCTTTCAGCCTATCCAAATTGCTGGGATCATCGCTTTGAACGGACCCCAGGAGTGTGTCAAGAAGATCGTGGAGACTTACAGGGCGAGGCGTGACACGCTTATAGACGGGTTGAACAGGGCGGGGTGGCCAATCAAACGACCCAAAGCGACCA
Source organism: Deltaproteobacteria bacterium (assembly GCA_019309815.1). Taxonomy (GTDB): domain Bacteria; phylum Desulfobacterota; class Desulfobacteria; order Desulfobacterales. Next base: position 4,284 of record JAFDFO010000155.1, on the reverse strand, counting down.
TGTTTGTTTGGGCAAAGATCCCCGAGCAATACATTAAGATGGGGTCTCTAGGGTTCTCTGAAATGCTAATCCGAGAAGCAAAGGTGGCAGTCTCGCCAGGATTGGGTTTTGGAGAGTATGGCGATGACTACGTTCGTTTCGCCTTGATAGAAAACAACATGCGGATCAATCAGGCGATAAGGGGAATAAGAAAAATCCTTTAAGATGGAATAGTAGATACTGGAACACTGGAATAGTGGAAAACTGGAATGATGGGACAAAGAAATTCCAATACCCCAGTACTCCATCACTCCAGCCTGCCCGCCGTACGTTACTTCGGAAGACGGGTACTCCAGTACTCCATTTGAGCTAAACCCTCTCCTTTATGAGGTGAGTAGATGAAAAAGATCACCGTTGGTTTAATGGGATTCGGAACCGTGGGTTCTGGGATGGCAAAGATCTTGCTGGAAAACCAGGAGGTCATAGAGCCGCGCCTTGGGGCGTCGCTCGTACTGAAATGGATAGCTGACCTTGATCTGGAAAGAGATCGGGGGGTCGACGTAGACCCGGGCATACTGACGCAGGATGCCGAAGTGGTGATCAATGACAAAGAGGTTGACATTGTCGTGGAGCTCATTGGCGGTTACGAACCGGCAAGAAGTCTGCTCCTGAAGGCGATTGAAAACGGGAAGCACATTGTGACGGCTAACAAAGCGCTTCTCGCTATCCATGGAGATGAAATCTTCTCCGCAGCTTCCCAAAAAGGTGTGGAAGTCGGCTTTGAGGCCAGCGTCGGTGGCGGCATCCCCCTGATTCGATCAATCAAGGAAGGCTTGGTTGCCAACCGTATCGAAGGCCTTTTTGGCATTCTGAATGGAACTGCTAACTATATCCTGACTAAGATGACAGATGAAGGAAGCCCTTTTTCAGAGGTGCTCAAAGAGGCCCAGGCTCTCGGGTATGCAGAAGCTGATCCCACCTTTGACGTGGAAGGCATCGACGCGGCCCACAAGCTCACAATACTTCTTTCCATTGCCTATGGTGTGCCGATAGATTTTAAGGCGGTCTACACAGAGGGGATTTCAAAGGTGACACCCCTCGACATCAGGTTCATCCAGGAGTTTGGATACCGGATTAAGTTGCTGGCCATTTCAAAGGACGATGGCGAGGCGATTGAGGCAAGGGTCCATCCAACGCTGATGCCGGACGATAGTATGCTTGCCAACGTAAACGAGGCTTACAACGCCCTCTACATAAAAGGGGACGCAGTAGGCAATGTAATGCTTTACGGCCCTGGCGCCGGCATGATGCCGACGGGCAGCGCAGTAGTGAGCGATCTGGTTGATGTTGCCCGCAACATCCTCAGGGATGCAGCGGGCAGGGTGCCGTCCGTGGGGTACCAGCCATCCGGTATCAAGCAGAGGCGGATCAAATCGATCGAAGAGCTGCAGACCGAGTACTATTTTCGGTTTTCAGCCGAAGATCGCCCGGGTGTGCTTTCCAAGGTCGCCGGGATTCTCGGAAAGCACCAGATCAGCATCAAGTCGGTCCACCAGCAAGGACGGGACCTTGCGGGCGCTGTACCCATTGTCATGATTACTCATGAGGCCAGGGAGGCGGCAGTACAGGTGGCCCTTTCGGAGATCCAGCAACTAGACGTGGTCAAAGACGAAACGATTCTGATCAGGATTGAGGACTGGAGATGAAGTATGTCATGTTAGTAGGGGACGGTATGGGGGATTACCCCATTGCCGAGCTCGGAGGCAAGACGCCGCTTGCGGCTGCGCATACGCCGCATATGGATTGGATTGCCGACCACGGAGAACTCGGTCTGGCAAGTACCATTCCACAAGGGTGCGAAACCGGGAGTGACACGGCGAACTTGAGTCTCCTGGGCTACAATCCGAAAAGCACTCTGACTCGGCGTGGCCCGTTGGAAGCGGCCAGTATTGGAGTCCGTCTTTCCGAGACAGACGTGGCCTTCCGGTGCAACTTAGTCACCCTTGCCAAGCAGAACGGCATATTGTCCGTGAACGATTACAGCGCTGGTCACATCGGTACTGACGAGGCGCGACACATTATTAAGGATCTGGACAGGGCATTAGGCGACGAGATCTTTCGGTTCTATCCTGGTGTGAGCTACCGTCATCTCGTGGTATGGCATAATGGGGTGGCAGAAGTTACTACCACCCCCCCCCACGACATTGTAGGTCACGCCGTGGGGCCGTATCTGGATCGCATGAGGTCTCATGGGGCATTGCTTCAGCTCATGGATCGGGCACGTACAATTCTGAATGATCATCCGGTCAACAAAAAGCGCATCAGAAAAGGGTTGAAACCGGCCAACCATATCTGGCTCTGGGGCCAAGGCCTTGCTCCCCATTTGGAAACCTTTGAAACGAGGACCGGGCTCAAAGGGGCGGTTATTTCTGCTGTCGACCTGTTGAGAGGGATTGGAGTCTATGCAGGGCTGGAGGTGATCCGAGTTCCGGGTGCTACCGGATATTTCGATACCGATTACGAGGCAAAGGCGACATATGCGCTGTCGGCCTTGGAAGGTGCTGACTTTGTCTACGTGCACGTGGAGGCGCCGGATGAGGCCGGACACGCGGGCCTGCTGGATAAGAAGATTTCTACCATCGAGGCCTTTGATGCTAAGGTGGTGGGCAAGGTGTTGGAGGGGATGAAGCGTTTTCCGGAACACCGCGTCATGGTGACAACGGATCACTATACCCCTATCTCATTGAGAACGCATACGACGGAACCAATCCCGTTTGCCATTTGTGGCGCGGGTATTTCTGCCTCTTCACGAGGCGCTGGTGGTTTCAATGAACCTAACGCCGAAGCCCAAGGCGTGTTTGTGGCAGATGGCTACAAGCTCATAGAACGATTATTACGGTCTTCCAAATAAATCCTTGACACTACACGTCGGAAGATCTAAAAGGCTTTGCATTGCTGCGGGGTGGAGCAGTCTGGTAGCTCGTCGGGCTCATAACCCGAAGGTCAAAGGTTCGAATCCTTTCCCCGCTACCATTTCTGATATCAAGGGCTTAGACGAAATTCTAAGCCCTTTTCTTTTGGTACACTGAACCGGCTCCAAACAGGATTCCCAACACACCCCTTTCTGCTTCTAAGGGCAGAAGAACAACGCGGGGAAGCCCCGTGGGTTGCGGGCATGCCAGTAAGTTGAGGGGACAAGAACAAGGTTCGGGAAGGCAAAAGAGGTGGCATAAACTAACTACACCATAGAGTGTTTATCAAGCCCAAGTGCCCAATATATTGTGTTTTTTTCTTGACAGCGCCCCCCTCAATAATATATAATTACCCCTCAATGATATATAATTACCATTCTAAGCAGGCCACTGATTCCGGAGTATGTTTGGTTGTGGATAAGTTGGAGGTCCCAGAGAGAGCGAGGCCACCAATGTCGTGCAAAGGAGAGAAGCAATGACCTTGAGTGATATATTCTTGATTGTTCTCTTTGTTACTGTTGGAGCGCTGTTGGGCGGAATCATCTCCTTTGGGAGTGGTCAATATGCGTTCTCAAAATCGTTTGCTCTTACTCAGGACAGGGAACTCTTGACGAGTCTGCGTTTTGACATAAGTGTTCTGAAAAAGGTAGATAATGAACTGGGTGAAAACCTTGACTTGTTACTGAACAAGGGAGTTGTGCCAAGCGTGAAATTTGCAGAAGCGGGTAATCCTTATCAACAGCTGTTATTTCAATTCCTTGAAAATCTTTATGGGGGACCCCTTTTTAGGATTACGGAACGAAGGATCCCAAGGGAAGAATTCGTGGTCGATTCCTGGCCAGAAGCTGCTCGTAACGTCACAGAAGTTGACTTCAGTCTGTATCAGAGTCTAACAGAGTTCTACAGAACATTGTCTCGCATAAACGAATCCGTCAAAGAGATACGTTACTGGGTGGGGGGTGGTCCCGGCGTTGTCAGTATGCGAACAGCGAATCGCATAGATGAGCTCAATGCAACGATTGATAAGTATGTTGCAGATCTCACACAAGAAAGGATAATGGAACTGAAGGTCCAAGTAACACAAGAGATACAAAGACTAGAAGAACAGCGCCGGAAGATAATAGACACAGTGTAATTTCGTCAAAATCCACAACAAGCGCACACGGGGCAGTTCACGGCCTAAGTTGACGCTGATACGTCAGACATCTGGTGCCCCGGCCTCCTTTATCCGCCTTCGCAAAAGACCACGGTCTTGCCCGTGTATGAATGCGCAAACAATCAATATGCTACGGCGCGATGTCGCCCCGAAGCTGAGGCGGATAACCGCGTCGTA
>JAFDFO010000154.1 GCA_019309815.1 Deltaproteobacteria bacterium | reverse complement strand
TTGTCGCAGGAGATATACCCTCATGACGTCAGCCGTTGATCGCACATCCGGTTACTACGACCAGAGGCTTGAGACACTTTCTCCGGAAGAAAGGGCTGCCTATCAAAATGCCGAGCTTCAAAGAATCGTCCAGCACGCCTACACAAACGCCCCTGCAATCAAGAAGAAGCTCGACAAAAGCAACACAAAGCCTGGTGACATACAGACGGTTAAAGACTTAGAAAGACTTCCGATTACTCACAAACATGAGCTTGGGGAACTCCAGCAAAGCGAGCCTCCGTTTGGTGGCTTTCTGGGTGTGCCCATGGATCGTCTCAAGAGGATCTGCATGTCACCTGGTCCCATCTACGAGCCCGAGGAGATTCACAGTCAGAACGATCGATGGACCCAGGCCTTCTTTGCCGCCGGGTTTCGCAAAGGAGATATCGGGCAAATTACTTTCAGCTACCACTTGGTGCCGCCAGCCTTCTGGTTTGAAGATGCACTGCACAGGCTGGAATGTGTTGCAACGCCAGGCGGCGTAGGCAATACCGAACTCCAGGTGCGCATGATGCACGACCTGAAGGTCACCGGTTACATAGGAACACCGAGTTTTCTCGTTGCCATCTCAAAGAAGGCCGGAGAGGCAGGGTATGACCTCCAGCGGGATCTAAGCATAGAAGTCGGCTTTGTAGCCGGTGAGATGCTTCCTGAATCGCTTCGCAGCGAACTGGAAGAATCCTTTGGGATGATCGTTCGCCAGGGATACGGCACCGCCGACGTGGGGTGCTTGTCATATGAATGCTACCACAAAGAAGGGATGCACTTTCCGTACAACTGTATTGTTGAAATCGTCGATCCCGATACGGGACGTCAACTAGGACCTGGAGAGACGGGAGAGGTCGTGGCTACGGTCTTTGACGAAGCCTATCCGATGATACGCTTCGGCACAGGAGACCTTTCCTATTATACGGACGAGCCCTGTGCGTGCGGCCGGACGACCCACCGCCTGACCAAGATCCTGGGACGACTCGACCAGGTAACCAAGGTCAAAGGCATGTTCATCCATCCTTCCAATGCCGATGAGGTCGCTACCAAGTTTCCTGAAATCGATCGCTACCAGGTGGTGGTGACCCGCAAAGCCCACGTAGACGAGATGACCTTTACCGTGGAACTCAAAGAAGGTTGTGAGGCCACGGAGGAACTCGCCGAACAGATTGAGGAGGCTATCCCAAACAGTATGCGGGTGCGTGGCAGCGTCGAATTCCTCGACAGGGACACACTACCTGAAGAGTACAAGAAGATCGATGATAGGAGGAAATGGGATTAGTCCGCACTGGACGGAAAATCCCTTCTTCTGCCATGATGCCCACGCCAACGTACTCCTCAAAGAATTCTCGCGCAGTTGTGATGTTCGTATCCCTGTGTTTGCTTGCCCTCACGGGCATCACCCTTATTCCCGCGACTTTTTCCTCAAGTGCCTACAGCGAAGATCTCTCACAGCTTCAGCTTATTCCTGACTCCCTGATTGGGCTTAGCTCAGAGAATGGCCCCGCCTACGCGATTGTCGTTGAAAAAGAAACACAGACCCTCACGCTTTACCAGTTAAATGGCACGATTTCTTTGAAATATCGGTTTCCGTGTTCCACCGGAGAGGTGGCCGGAGAAAAGCAGCAATCCGGAGACCGAAAGACACCGGAAGGTGTCTATTTTTTTACCAAGCATTTCTCCAAAAAACATCTGGCCCCCATTTACGGCCATGGGGCGTTTGTTATGGATTATCCCAACTTCATGGATCGGAAACACAAGCGGAGCGGAAACAGCATCTGGCTGCATGGCAGCGACAAGCCGATCAAGTCCCGCGATTCAAATGGTTGCGTTGTCTTGAACAATGACGATCTTGACGTGATCGCTCGGTACATTCGACTGAACCGTACGCCGATCGTGGTAGTAAAGAAGTTCAACATGGTATCACCCCCAAGCCAGCTCCTTGTCAAAAAGAGCCTTGCGGACTTTCTAAGCGACTGGAAACTGGCGTTAGTCAACGGAGACTTGGACAAGTTCACAGCGTGCTATAGCCAACCTCACGGAGATCCCGATGTCATCGGGAAGGCATTTGATCACATTCAAACAGCCCGGCAACGTTCTCAAGTTCCTCTTAACGTCAAGTTCGAGAATATGGCCATGCTGAGAGGTAACTCCGATGTTGTGGTCCTTTTCGATCAGGTAATGCACCTCGATCGCCGGGTGACCCCGGTGGGCACAAAGAAGCTGTTCTTGGAAAAGCAGGACAAAGCATGGAAGATCGTTAGCGAGGAATACCAGCCTCATGACCCACGTTTCGTTGGCAGTACACCTCTGATTGCTGCGCTGAATGATTTGGAGCGTCTTTTCGCAGACCGTATAGTGCTTGCAGGACTGGTCACTGAATGGATAGATGCCTGGACTTCTAAGGATATAGGGCGATACCGCTCCTTCTATGCCCCGGATTTTCAAGGCGGGGGATGGGATCTTGACGCTTGGATACGCAACAAAGAGAAACTGAACAGGCTCTATGACTCTATTCAGGTTTCGATCGAAGGCCTCAACATCAAGTTGGAAGGAGACAAAAGTACGCTCACGTTCTTGCAGCGATACAATTCAACCGGATATCAGGCTGTGGGCATGAAGCACCTAGAGATGAAACGTATCGGAGACAAATGGAAGATCCATCGGGAGAATTGGGAGAAGATCAACGAGTAGTCAGCACCATCCAGAAGGATAAGATTCCCAGGCGATGGTCTGTCCTTTTGATCGATGATGCAGGCCGGACTATCTCTTTTTATCTATCCAAACGAGTAGGTTTTGCCACAATTGCTTCCCTCGGTGTCCTTCTGATTTGTTTCATTTATCTTGCCCTTTCCTTTGTCCTGATGCTCCGAGAAAACGCCGCACTGCGAAAAGATTTCGATTTGCTCACGGCAGAGCTCCAGGGTGCCAAATCTGACAGAGAAAAGGCCCTGGTGCAGTTAATGCTGTCGAAGGAAAGATCAAAGCCCACTGCCAAGAAACCCGTCCCGGCACCTGTCCGTGAGCCGAAAAACGTGGCACGCCAAGAAGAAGAAACGCTTCCTGACCCAGACGCAGGTCCCAAGATGGAGGAACCAGAAGAGCCCAAGCCGGCTGCCGTGGCGCTGCAGCCACCACCCACGGAGGAAAAGACCCCTGAGCCTCATTCCGAGGCGAGAGTATTTGTGGACAAACTCGAAATCTGGCAGGAACCCGGTGAAAATGACTTAAGATTCCAGTTTGTCGTGAAGAATGCAAATCGCGAGAGCGGCAAGATTGCAGGGTATACCTTTGTGGTCTTCACGCCCCATGAAAGCTCCGCTGATGTTCCGCAGAGGGCCTTCCCAGACACACGTTTGGCGGGAGGAAAGCCGGGCAATTTTAAACATGGGAATTACTTCTCTATTACCCGTTACAAGCTTGTTCGTGGTACATTGACAGATATCAACATGATTAGACAGTACAAGACCGCTACAATTTATGCTTATTCGGATACAGGAGATCTCTTGATAGAAAGGGTCTTTCAGATTACTAAGGTACTTAGAGCTTAGGAACGACCGCTTATCTACTATTGTTGCGTCCCATGAATAACTTACATAATTTCCGAGATCGCCAAGGACCCCTAAGGTGATATCATAAATTCGAAATTCGAATATCGAAGCACGAAACAAATCCAAATGACCGAAATTCAAATGACCGAAACATTTCACAACCTGTTTAGAACATTAGAGCATTCGGATTTTGGTCATTGTTTCGAATTTCGGATTTCGTGCTTCGAATTTTGTATTTTAACGAATCAACGCGGATGCCATCAAGGCGTTGGCTTTTGTAGACAACTTTTGGGACACGACACTATAACCTATCGTAAGAACAAGGTTAGGGTTCCGGGCCCCGCCTGATGACGGGACCATGGGCACTTAGATTGTTTTTGAAAATGAAAGGAGCATAACCATGCTGGGAAGCAAGAAAGACGAGATGGACAAGAAAGACGGGCTGGGGCTGGGCAAGAAAGAACGACTCTCGATTATCGACAAGGACTGCTCTTTCGAGGGAGCCGTCAATGTGGGCGGAAAACTGATTATCGCGGGCTCATTGAAAGGAACCATTGCCGGAAACGCCGTCGTGACCGTTGAAGGAAGCCGCGTTGAGGCCAAAGCCAAGGTGCGGTCCCTGATTATCGGCGGTCAGTTCCAGGGTGATATCATTGTCAGTGAAAGCATGAGAATAGTGAGCACGGGGGTGTTTTCGGGAAGCATGGCTTGCAGGAACTTCACTCTTGACGCCGGAGGCAAACTGGATGGCAGGGTGAAACCGCTCGATACGAAAGAAGTACCCGAACCTCCGAAGCCTGGATAGACTGAGTGCGTGACTGAGACAGCAAAGCTGAAGTGTTGGAGCAACAAAAAAACTGGAGTGTTGGAGTACTGGAGTATTGGAGAAAAGATAGAATTCGAGGCGTTATTTGCCTTGCTTTTTCCATCACTCCATTATTCCACTACTCCATTACTCCGGTGTCAAGCAGGCAATTCGACTGTGACCGAGACCCTGATTAGCCTATCCTAGGCTCGTTGGATCATTAAACGCCTCACGTCTTGCCCTTGTAGCCTATCGTGACTGTCTCTCCTTCCACAATCACAGGGACTCTGCGTTTACCGTTTGAGTACTTGAGCATCGCCTCGAGTTTCTTCGGGTCTTCCACAACATTCACATATCTAACTTCCTTACCCGACTTCTTATAAGCCTCACGGGCTGTTACGGTGAAGGGTCAGGTGTTCTTTCCAAAGATGAGCACTTCCTCTGACATGTAACAAATCCTCCTGCGTCTGGTGAGTGGTTGCAAAATTTCTCCATTCCTACCAGTTGGTACGGACGTTGTCAAAGGCTTTCAGGCTTGTTATACAAGAGAGCCCGTGGTAAACAAAGATGTCTGTGGGGTCGTACGGCAATCCCAAAGATGATCTCATAAATCCGAAATTCGAATATCGAAATTCGAAACAAATCCAAAATCCGAATTACCAAATGTTCAAAACGTTTTGGTCATTGGGTCATTTGATATTCGAATTTGTTTCGGATTTCGGATTTCGTGCTTCGAATTTGACGTTCTAGCCACCCAAGGCCAAGATCATATTTCCCTTGGCTTTTGTAAATGGCTTTGGGCACTTGATATCACAAGTGGTCTCAACAGTGAGCTAAAGTTGGTGAAGACGAAATACTATATGGGAATCGACCTGGGTTCCGTCAGTCTCAACCTTGTCGTGATTGATGAGACCAGAGAGATGCGGGCTGCCCTATATCGACGTACAGAGGGCCGCCCGCTGGT
>JAFDFO010000153.1 GCA_019309815.1 Deltaproteobacteria bacterium | reverse complement strand
GATTCCTAATCCTTGCGCCGCGTGTTCGAATCACGCCGGGGGCACCAAGTTAACTACCTGAATACATTAGATCACTCCCCTTTTTCCCACCCCTCAAAGGTGCTATACAACTGCTATCAATGTCCAACAGAATAATGTTGTGATATATAACGGTGTAATTTCGACTTCTCTGATATTGAAGATACTGGGAAGTTGCTTTGGAAAACGCTTGGCTTCAAATGTCCAAAAGTTTTCGCATGAGATCCTGAGTCACTTACCCTGGAAATCGATAAGCAGAAAGGATAGAAGACCATGGAGCAAAACCGGGCCACGGAAATCATGGAGCAAGGTTACACTTGATCGGAGGCCGTACTGCTGGCCGTGTGCCAGGAATTCGAGATAGAGATAGACAATGAGATCATTCCCAGGATCGCCAGTTGCTTCGGCGGCGGGATCGGCAACACGGGGGCCGTCTGCGGTGCCGTTGCCGGTGCCGTGATGGCTATCGGCCTCAAGAAGGAGCGGGGCAAAACCATGGAGGACTGGCTTCGCATATCGGCGATGGCGCGGGAGTTTCGTCACCGCTTCGAGGCCGAGATGGAGACCATCAGCTGCCGTGAATTGACGGGGGCGGATCTGACCACGGAGGAGGGGCTCGAGCAGTTCATGAGCTCTGACACACCCCAGACGGTCTGCTTTCCGGCGGTCGGCGCAGCTTACCGGCTGGTGGTCGACCTGCTGAAGGAAACCTCGTAGTCAGGGGGGCCATAACGCTTAAGCCGCCATCGGAGGGAGTTGGCCTGGCAGTCTAACTATCGTATGCAGCCGACGAGCTTGGGTGTCACGGTGTCTGCAAGCTATCCGGACTTATCAAAGAGGGAGGCGGTGATGAATACAAAAAAGATACACCATACTGTTTTCCTGGTTTTTCTTTTCATATCGTTCCTGATTAACGGATGTGAGGGAGATAATTCCTCTCAATGGGAACCCACTCGACGTATTGATCTTGATGGGCAAAAAAACTTCAGGGATCTGGGTGGTTACAGCAATATTTACGGAGAATCCGTAAGATGGAGAATACTGTTCAGATCCGGAGACCTTCATGATTTGACCGATGCCGACCTTTTGATTGTCGACAATCTTGATCTGCAATTAGTAATCGACTTCCGTTCCGAAGAGGAAATTGATGCGCGTCCCGACAGATTACCTGCCGGCGTTAAAACCCTGCATGATCCCATCAACATTGAAGGCTTCGAGGAGTTATTGTTTTATGCCCTGGAAACAGGAGATACTTCACAATTCACGGTGAGTAACATTGCGAAACTATATGAAAATATCTATACAGATAAAATAGAACAGTTCAGAGTGATGCTTTCCGGAGTGATAAATAGTGAAAACCGACCTGTGCTTATTCACTGCAGGGGTGGGGCAGACAGAACGGGTTTCGGTGCGGCGCTGATTTTAGCCTCGCTTCAGATACCCGATGAAATCATTTTTGAAGACTACCTTTTGAGCAACGAATATCTGAAAGACAGCAGGGAAGAGAGTCTCGATTACTTCAAGAAGACTATTGAACAAAACACAGGGAACACACCCACAGAAGAAGATATGGAAAGAATTAGCAACCTGTTTGAAGTTAGACAAGAGTATATGGAGCTCGCATTCCAAAATGTTGTTGATGAATATGGAACCTTTGAAGAATATATTGTCAGCGGGCTGGAAATATCGATGTATGAGATCGAGGAATTTAGGAGGCTCGCTCTTGTTTTTCTATATGAAGGGCAAGACTTCTAGCCGAGATCGTCGACTCAAAACTTTTGTTTACTGCTATGTATCTTCAGTCACAGGGATTCAATAAGAGCTTAAATAGAACAGAATTATTAGATAAGTATAGTGATGGTTAGGCGTTGGGGCGAATTGTGATTCCGGGTACTGGATTGAAGATATGAGAATCTAATCTAAGCACTTGGAGGATCGCTGGAACCAAAGATACTATGGCATTATCTGGAATCAGGCCTGCCTGGACTTTACGTATTTCCACCATACACTCCAGAAGGGGAAACCGTGATTCAAAGGAATTGTATTTTCTTGGTTGCCGATTTTACGACAAAAACCTTTTCATTATTCCCCTTAGAATCAGCTGGTATAAGGAAGAAACCAGGGCGGTCCGGAGAGTATCCCTGGGTATAACCGATCATCTCCTCACCGTCAGCAAAGTCTACCTTGATCTTCCTTCCCCCTCCAGGTATTTCATCGCTATACCTGTATTCATAGGATTCATCCCCTTGACAATCCTTTACAAAAAATACGGCTTTCAGTTCCTCTATGTCAAATTCCTCTACATTGCCCTCCAATGTCGTTAGATGAAATCGGGCTTTATTGGGAAAAAAGTCATTGGTTTGACCCCTTGCAACAGTACCATCTTTTAATCGTATGACCACTTTATTTGGCTGCATTGTACTTTCTACAACTCCCCTGTTTTGTCGGGTTCTGTCTGGCGGGCGCTTTATTAGAAACCATATAACTTCCCATTACCTATAATATCCACAGCATCAACATTACGGATTCATATCATAAGATTCTCGGGTTGACCAGGATTGGAGGGTTATAGGATCGTAAAGAAGAAGGCCGCTATCAATGTGGACTACATCGCCCGCAAACCCACCATTCAACTCGCTCATGCCAGGCCAACTGGCGCAGGGATAGGTGGGTTCGATTCCTGCCGTGGGCACCAAGAATCACAAAGGAAAGGGCCGAACCTGCAAATCGTTACGTATGCGATTTGCAGGTTTTGTTGAAACTCAACCAACTATTCGCAAGGCAAGATATGGCACAAGGTTAAACGCGAATACGAATACCTTAAAAAACGATATGCCTGCATAGTGAAAGGCATCAAACTTTTCAACGGATATATTGCACCATTTACGATGCATCCGGTAAGTCCAATCGTGCGCCAGAGACAAAAACAAAAACCACCATATCAGTAATCCAAAGTTCATTACCGTACACCATGCCAGCATGCTCCTTACTTCTTGAAGTGTCATAATTCCTCCTCTCTGTGACGTCCTCCTTGATGTTGATTTCCATACAGATATTTGTGAAGGTCACGGTCTGACCTATACTGAGAAACATCAGGAATGACAATGGGGCAAATACAGTATTTTCAAGGAATCAAGGCTGTATTTTGGGGCAGATGAGTCGAGAGGGTGGACGTTGGAGTCAACTATATATTGCATTTAGTCACTGACTATCAGATTCCTCTGACGACCGCTCAAGCAGACTGGTGTCTGCGGGAAATATGTCGCGCATTTCATTGCTTATCAAGCTTGGACACAAAATGTCGTAATTCAGTTCGCTTTCGGCAATTCCTATCTCTGCAATGCATTGGTTCAGCATCTCTGTATGTCTTAATGGATGCTCTTTTTGAGGATTGACGTGTTCTATTGGCCTTTCTCGTCTGCCTGGATGCCCAAGAAAACCGCTGATTCTTGTGGCCGCTGATTCGTCCCGAACAAAGTTAACCACCAACAGATCGGAAGGTCTTTCGGCGAAATAAGAAAGCACATGGAGATGATGATCGTTTCTTTGTCTTATCCAATATTTGACGCTCGTTTCCGTATTATCCCACAATGGACCTTCTTGATGTATATTACGTTCTTTTCTTCTTTCGATATGAGCTAGGCGACTAAATATCCATGTATCAAGCTCGCGCACTTGAAGAATGAATTTTGAATTTGGAAACATTCTATCAAGATAGGCAAGATCCTTTGGGATGCCGTCACTGAAGCAATCATATGAGCGAAGGAGCTCTATGTCATCGCATGCCCTCCATTTTTTGCCATGATAAGAAGTGAAGCCCATTGATTCAAACAGAGCGTGAAGTGAAGTTGTGCCAGTCTTGTTAAACCCGACTGCAAAGATTTTATTCATTCTTTCTAACACCATCTGGATGCAGCAGGAGGCGTGCTGAATTCATGACTTTCGGTCAAATTGATATTGGAAGCAGACGATGTCGTCCCCATAGTAGCGATGCACAATCTCCACACACTCGTTGTCGTAGTACCGACTGTAATGGCGGTGTTCGGTCGGGTTTTCTATTGGAAGAGTTAGACCAGAGAACCCGAGGTGTTCACAAACTGTCTGGAAATCTCTACCTAGTTCTTCGTATCGTCCAACAAAGTTAACTTTTATTCGGCCGTCGTCATCTACCATGCCATAGTACGGATGGAGGCAGGGAAGGGTGTGGTGGCGAATGTTTTCAGTTGAATGTTGCCATACGTCCAACTCTTCGTTGGTGCGGTGAGTAGCCCGGTAGCCAATCGAACCATCCGTGACAATTTCAAGAAACTCTCTCAATGTGGGCACTTCTTGACGACACCATGGTTTTTGCTCAAACATTTTCCATGCTGAGATTACGCGATCCCAAGGATCACGGACGAACGCAAACTTGAAATACCCTTGCATAATATCTTCGCCAAGTACTTCACAGGCTTCTTTCCATGTGCAGTGCCAGTAGGGAGGAACAATGAAATCTAGGTCAAGGGCACTTTTCATTGAGGTACCCGCGCATTTGGGAATGTGACTCAAAATACACCGGTATCGGTGAGATATCAGCATGATCACTCACTGAGGTTGACAAACCTAACTTGAGATTCAGCCGACTATTCGCAGGGCAAGATACGGCACAAGGTTAAACGCGAATACGAATACCTTAAAAAACGATATGCCTGCATAGTGAAAGGCATCAAACTTTTCAACGGATATCTTGCACCACTTACTATGCATCCGGTATGTCCAATCGTGCGCCATAGACAAAAACAAAAACCACCATATCAGTAATCCAAAGTTCATTACCGTACACCATGCCAGCATGCTCCTTACTTCTAAAAGTGTCATAGTTCCTCCTCTCTGTGACGTCCTTCTTGATGTTGATTCCCATACAGATATTTCTGAAGGTTAACGGTCTGACCTATACTGAGAAACATCAGGAATGACAATGGGGCAAATACAGTATTTTTCGGGGCTGAGGGCCGTATTTTGGGGCAGGTGGGTCGATGGGCGTATTTAGGGGCAGCCCCCTTCTTGCCATCAGGGGGGGCCTGTTGGCTCAACGTCAATTATTTGACGGTTTAACAAGCCGGTACTACTTATATGAGTAGGGGATAGGCCCTTTTCCTACAAGATAGTTCATCTTCTTCTGGATGTCCTGAACCTGCATCTCAATCAAGAGGGCAAGGATTGCAAAAATCCCCAGAATCAAAAGTACTTCAACGGACATGGCAAGACCTCCTCTCTAACATGGGTTCATCACTCATACTCCATCCCAGGTGTGGTTCTGGATGAAATATTCTATTTCTGTGGTGTGTTTACTC
>JAFDFO010000152.1 GCA_019309815.1 Deltaproteobacteria bacterium | reverse complement strand
GGCACTTCGACCGAGCCGACCATTTTCATGCGTTTCTTCCCCTTTTTTTGTTTCTCAAGTAGCTTGCGTTTTCGCGTGACATCCCCACCGTATAGCTTAGCGGTTACGTCCTTTCTAAAAGGCGTTAAGGTTTCCCGCGCAATGATCTTTGCGCCAATGGCCCCCTGGATGATGACCCGAAACTGCTGCCTTGGAATTTCATCCTTGAGTTTTTCGCAGGCATGTCTTGCCCGCTGGGGGGCCCGGTCTCGATGAACCAGTTGACACAGCGCGTCCACCTTCTCTCCGTTTATCAGAATGTCCAGCCTGACAAGATTACTCTCCCGATAATCAAGCACTTCGTAGTCAAAAGAGCCGTATCCCTGGGTGACTGATTTTAGTCTGTCATGAAAATCATATACGACCTCGGCCAGCGGAAGCTCACAGGTCAACTCAAGTCGACTCCCCTCCAGGTAGCCGTGTTTGGTATTTACTCCTCGTCGCTGCAAACAGAGTTTCATTGCTGCGCCCAAGTATCGATCCGGCATCATCAAGGAAGCCTTGATATAGAGTTCTTGGGTACCCGCAATTTTCGTGGGGTCAGGATAGAGGGTAGGGTTGTCTATGATGATTGTCGTGCCGTCCTTCATAAAGAACCTGTATTTGACGGACGGTGCGGTGATGATGAGAGAGAGGTTGAATTCACGCTCGAGACGCTCCTGGATGACTTCAAGATGAAGCAATCCCAGGAATCCACACCGGAAGCCGGAACCAAGAGCCGCAGAAGCGTCTCGTTCATAGACGAGTGACGCATCATTAAGCTTTAGCTTCTCCAGGGCTACTGCCAGGTCTTCATACCCGTCACTGGCGATCGGGTAAAGCGAGGAAAAGACCACGGGCTTGACCTCTCGAAATCCGGGCAGCGGCGACGCGCAGGGATGGTCATTGTGCGTGACCGTGTCTCCGCACCGGGTATCGCTTACTGTCTTCACCCCGGCAATGATGTAGCCGACCTCACCAGCCGCAAGTGAATCCTTAGGCATTCTCTTGATCCTGAAGATTCCGACCTCTTCGACGCGATAGGTGGCATCATTCGACATGAAACGTATGGTGTCCTCAGGCCGTATGGTTCCTTCAAAGACCCTGCAGTAAATTACGGTACCCCGATAGATGTCATACTCAGAATCAAATATGAGAGCCTGTAGAGGTCCGTCAGGGGCCCCTTGGGGGGCTGGGAGACGGGAGACAATTGCTTCCAGAACCTCCTCTATGCCAATGCCCTCTTTGGCCGAGGTCAGGATTGTCGTCTCAGAGTCAAGACCCAATTCCTCTTCAATCTGCTGTTTAACCCACTCTACATCAGCAGCCGGCAGGTCGATCTTGTTAATGATCGGAACGATTTCAAGACCATGGTCCATGGCCAGGTACAGGTTTGCTACGGTTTGCGCCTCCACCCCCTGGCTGGCATCAACGAGGAGGAGCACCCCTTCACACGAAGCTAAGGACCTGGAGACCTCGTACGTGAAATCGACATGTCCCGGGGTGTCAATCAGGTTCAAAATATAGGTGTGGCCATCTTCGGCGGTATACGGAAGCGACACCGCCTGGCTCTTAATGGTAATACCCCGTTCTCTCTCTATATCCATGGAGTCAAGGATCTGCTCTTTAAAATCGCGCAGGGAAACCACACCGGTTGACTGGATGAGTCGATCAGAAAGGGTAGACTTGCCGTGGTTGATGTGGGCAATGATGCTGAAGTTGCGAATATGCTTCACAGTGCCTCATGATCCGTCTTAGCTCATATGCGGAATAAGAAATATCGCTTCTCTATTTCCCCGTGGTATTGCCGAAGCCCAGGTCAAATGCCTTCAAGTTAGTTTTCACAAAAGCTTTCTTTGTTTTAGTTCTTATCGTCTCTTCAAAGGCTTCCCTTGGAATCGGCAGCACGTTACTTCCGGCCAAGGCACCCAGGACAACTTTGTTGGCTGACAGCAGGGCGCCGGCTTGTTCTGCCAGAGCCCGGGCATCCACTGTGAATAGCTTCTTTACCCGGCTTTGAATGAAGTCAAACAACTTCTCAACATTCGGATAAGCTGCTTTGCCGATAGCCACGTCGTAAGGCATGACAGGAACCGTATTTGATATTACCACCGAATGTGCCGAACACTTCCGCATGGCCCGATAGGTTTCCACTGGTTCAAATCCGAGAAGGATATCGGCCTCGCCGTCAGAAATGATCGGGCTCTTCACATCCCCGATCATGACTGTCGATTCCACGACGCCACCCCGCTGAGCCATGCCATGAATCTCACTGGTAACCGCATGATAGCCTGCCAAGATGGCTGCCTCCGCCAGGACACTCGTAGCCAGAAGTGTGCCTTGTCCCCCAACACCTGTGAAGTATACCCGATAACTATCCATCATTGGACCCCTTACGCTTTAATCTTCTTCGGCCTGATCTTTTTGCATATCTGTATGCAGACCCCGCAACCAATACACAGGCTGTCGTTAATTATCATGGTTGTTTCTCCATCTGGAGCAGGGTTTCTATACAGGGCAGGGCATCCAAAGGTATCAACACACTCCGTGCAGTCTGTATTGCATTCCGGGCCCACTACAAAACCCCGCGTTTTCTTCTTGTTCAGCATCCTGCGCTCATACAGAGGACAAGGAGCCCTTGCTACAATGACGGATAACTCGTTTGATTCCAGAGCTTCCCTCACAGCCGCTTTGGTTTTGGCTTGATTTATCGGATTAACCACGGCGACCCGTTCCACGCCGCAGGCGCTTGCAATCGCCTCAATGGAAACGGATGGTTTGTCCCATCCGGGGGGTTTAATATCTATGCCGGGATGAGGCTGGTGGCCGGTCATAGCCGTCGTGCCATTGTCGAGTATTACCAAGGTGAATTTGTGTTGGTTGTGAACCGCATTGATCAGGCCTGTGATGCCGGAATGAAAGAAAGTGGAGTCGCCTATGAAGGCGATCACGGGCTGGTCTGTTGCCCTGGAGATCCCACCCGCGGAACTCACGCTGGAGCCCATACATATGAGAAAATCGGCGGCCTTAAGCGGGGGCAGAAGCCCCAGAGTGTAACAGCCGATGTCCGTGGGGAACACGGCCTCCGTCCCGGTTTCTGCCAGCACACTGTTTACTGCATAATATGTTGCCCTGTGAGGACAGCCGGCGCACAGGTTTGGCGGTCGAAATGGAAGCTCCACCGGCTCGGGATCTTCTTGGATGTCAATCGGTTTTGGCGGATCGTAGTCGAGTTCCAGGAAATCCGCGATGGCCTTACGTACCATTCCCGGATCATATTCGTAGAGCCGTGAGAAAAGTTCCTGGCCTTTTCCCGAAATGGGCACGGAAAGACCGTGGGTATGGGCGGTGACCTTAAGGTCGTCCTCCAAAATAGGCTCCAGCTCTTCAACAACCAGGATCTTGTCAACAGACCTGATGAACTCCACCGCCAATTCCTCTGGAAAGGGGTGTGTAAAACCAAGCCTCAGCAGTCTAACACGGTCCTGGACACCAAGGTCGTCAAGAGCATCAGCCACATAGTTATTAACGATGCCACTTGCTGCAATACCTGTTTTCCCTGTGCCGATGATGGCATTAAATGGAGATACGCAAGCCATCCCTCTCGCCTTTTCAGCCTGGGCAAGCAAGACCTTGTGGCGAATCCGCGCAATGGCCGGCACGGGCACAAAGCGGGTGCTGTCCTTTTCAAAAACCCCCCTTACCTTAGGATGCTTCAGGGGGCCTATCGTCACAGCACCCCGGCAGTGGCTTAGGCGTGTGGTTGTCCTGAGCAAAACAGGGAGCTCCAAGGCTTCTGAAATCTCAAAAGCTGCTGCGGTCATCTCTTTAGCCTCTTGGGCTGACGCCGGCTCCAGAAGCGGGAGGCTTGACAGTCTTGCATAGATCCGGTTGTCCTGTTCATTCTGGCTGGAGAACATCGACGGATCATCTGCCGTGACAATCACCATGCCGGCGCGAACGCCCACATAGGCGAGAGTCATCAGGGGATCGGCGGCAACGTTAAGGCCAACATGTTTCATACTGCAGATGGCCCGAACGCCAGACACAGCAGCACCGGCAGCCGTCTCCAGGGCGACCTTCTCATTGGTGGAATACTCAAAGTAGAGCCCTGATTCGCCGGCTATCCGAAAAAAGTTGTCTCCTATTTCAGATGATGGGGTGCCAGGATACGTGGTGGCAAATGCCACGCCAGCCTCCAGGGCGCCCCTGACGATCGCTTCATTGCCCAGTAGTAGAAGTGTCTTGCCTGCCTCTTCGGTTAACAGGGGGTGCATGGTAATCCTCCGTGGTCGTTGCTGTAATGTGCTCAAAGCATTAGTTTACAAAACACCCCATGTCAATCTTGATTTGTGGGAACGGCTGAGATCAGAATAAAGGGCAGACGCGGTGCGACGTGGAAAATACTTGTTGACAGCCATCACAGCAAAGAGTATGGATACCACTAATACGATTAGGAATATCTAACAATGGCAAGGAACATAGGCAATCAAGTCGAGTTTGTTTTTGGACGCTTCTTTTTTAGCTTTAGAAGCGTCCACCCGGCCGTCTAGCCTACATGGTTAAACGCCCCGGGTGGACCAAGGCGGTCTGCTCGGGGTCATAGATTAAACAGTCTCAAGCCCCGAGAAGAAAATCTCGGGGCTTTTTTTTGGAGCTAAGGAAGGAGGCTAACTCATGATTCTCGTCCTACAAGAAGGGATCACACCGGAAGAGAAGGATCGCATTCGAACCACGCTTCGAGGTGAAGGTTATATTGTACGTGAGATGGTGGACAGTGGCCGATCCTTTATAGGCGCCATCGGAGAGGTTACACAGAATCCGGATTTCTTTGAGGGGCTTCCCGGTGTGGAAAGAGTGATACCAATTTCCACTGCTTTCAAGCTGGCCAGCCGCAAGATACATCCGCAAGATACACTTGTCCAGGTCGGGGACGCTGCGATCGGGGGCGAGCGCATCGTAGTGATAGCAGGCCCCTGTGCGGTGGAAAGCAGGGAACAGGCCCTCGCCACAGCAAGAGAAGTCAAGAAGTACGGTGCGGTCCTATTTCGTGGAGGGGCCTTCAAGCCGAGGACGTCACCCTATTCCTTCCAGGGTCTTGGGGAGGAGGGCCTGAAAATCCTGGCTGAGATCAGGGAAGAACTCGGCCTTGGCGTCGTCACAGAGATCACCTCACCGACTCAGGCAGACATGATGATGAAATATGTGGATATGGTCCAGGTTGGAGCCCGGAACATGCAAAACTTCGAACTCCTGAAGTGCGTGGGCCGAATGGGCAAGCCGGTATTACTGAAGAGGGGGCTTTCAGCAACCATCGAGGAGTGGTTGATGTC
>JAFDFO010000151.1 GCA_019309815.1 Deltaproteobacteria bacterium | reverse complement strand
TGGTTTTGCAAAGCCTTCCGGGAAGACTGATCCGGGCAAGGTGAGAATAAGCGTCAATAAGACTATAGTGATCCATTTCTTGGACATGCGGTTATTTCTCTCGGTGCGTGAGGGCCTCTGTCTTAAACGTAACTATCTTTACCATAATACCGAAGACTGGCATTATCAAGGCCCACAATCCAGCCAGCCTGGCTGGAGATTAGTTGCCATAAAGTGCAAGAATAATGCCTAACCGTGTGCTTCTAGCCAGTTAGGCCCCACACGGTTGACACTCAACCGCAATTCTTGTTATCATATATTGTTAACATTGATAACCTGACCGTAAGGTAGGCTTTTTAGCCGCAAACCTCGACAAAATTGAGAACTTAGCTCCGCTCCGCAATTGGGCACGCAGTGTGATGTTCTCAAGCCGTCAGGCGCAACCTTCAGCGCTATAATGGAATAATGGAATGCTGGAATATTGGAATAATGGGTTAAAAACGCATGACTTCTGTATTTGGGTCAAGGCCTTTGGGATCAATTTTCACTATTTTCCCATATATTTTTCAACCAGACGCACCATAAATCCAATATTCCATTATTCCACGAGGGCAGCCAAAACAGGCTGTCGCCGAAAGACTAACGAATGCAGTGGGTTATAGTGTTTCCGAGACGTTGCAATTATGCCCGTTTATGAATACACTGCCCTTGATGGATCGGGCAAGAGCGTAAACGGCATCATTGATGCCGACAGTCCCGTGGCAGCCCGCCAAAGGCTGAGGGGATCAGGGGTTTTTCCCGTAGAGGTAAAAGAGACAACCTCGAAACCGAAAGATCTCAGGTCCGGCCCTGTCTCAGTATCCTCTCTTCTCCAACGCGTCAAACCAGGCGAGATTTCTATTGCAACACGTCAACTGGCAACCTTATTGGGTGCCGGGGTTCCATTGGTTGCGTCTTTGGAGGGGATTGTGTCGCAGATCACCAACCCGGTCCTGAAGAAAATCCTGGCTGAGATCAAGGAATCCGTCAATGAAGGGAACAGCCTCGCCTTTGCCCTTGCTGACTATCCAAAAGTCTTCTCAGGTGTTTACGTTAACATGGTACGGGCAGGAGAGGCATCCGGGTCGCTCGATGTGGTTCTGGATCGTCTGGCTGACTTAGGGGAGCATCAGCACGCCCTGAGAGGTCGCTTCAAGGCGGCTTTGGCCTATCCAGTGTTTATGTTCTTCGTTGGGACACTGGTCCTGTTCTTCTTAGTCACTTTCGTCATACCCAAGATTACCCCGGTCTTCGAGGAAATGCACCAGACCCTCCCTGTCCCTACGGTGTTGCTCATTAATGCGAGCAATTTTTTTAAGTCTTTTTGGTGGGTTATACTGATCGCAGCCACAATCGGCGCTATCGCTCTGGGGCGGCTGAAGAAGACCCCAAAGGGTCAATACGTGTGGGATGAAGCCAAGCTCCGTATGCCTATTTTTGGACCTGTCAACAGGAAAATCGCCCTGGCACGGTTTGCAAGAACCCTCGGCAGCCTCTTGCAAGGGGGGGTTCCACTCATATCCGCCCTGCAAATCGTCCGGAACGTCGCGAACAATGTTTTGATCGCCGATGTGATTGACGTTGCCATAGAAGAGATTCAGGCGGGAAAAGACCTTGCCGGCCCGCTCGGTCAAAGCCGATGGTTTCCCTCCATTGTGATCCAGATGATCGCCGTGGGTGAGCAGAGCGGAGAACTGGAGACCATGCTGGGTAAAATTGCAGATACCTATGAGAGGGATGTGGCAGCTCAGATCATGGCCATGACGTCTATGCTTGAGCCGGTCATGATTCTGATCATGGGATTAATCGTATTGTTTATCGTTGTATCCATACTGCTGCCCATTTTTGAGATGAATCAGATGATACGTTGAGCCAGGATAGAAGAAGAGGTGTGACCCTAGTGCCTTGTCCAAAAAGTTATTTACAAAAATCAAAGCAAACATGACCTCCGCGTTGAGTCGTTAGGAGGTAAATTCGAAGCACGTAATGTTCTCAAGGCGAAAGCCGCAAATTCGAATTTCTGATTTGAAAGTTGTTTTTGCGCGTCCTGGACGATCTTGGAAATAATGTAAGTTATTCATGAGACGCAACACTAGAAACCACAAGAGGTGACGCCGATGAATAAAAATAGATTGGATAATCGTGGGCTTACGCTCATAGAAATCATGGTTGTCATGGTGATTTTAGGCATCCTGGCCACGCTTATTATTCCTCGAGTCATGGGTCGACCGGAACAGGCCAGGCGCGTGCAGGCCAGGGTTCAGATAGAAAGCATAGAGACTGCGCTTAAGCTGTACAAGCTTGACAATGGCTACTATCCCACCACTGAGCAGGGCCTTCAGGCCCTCGTCGAAGCCCCCACTGTTGGTCAGCTTCCCAGAGCCTGGCGTGAAGGCGGGTATTTGGAAAAGGGGAAGGCGCCCAAAGATCCATGGGGCAACGAATACGTCTATCTTTCGCCCGGTGTATACGACGACTTTGATCTTTCGGCCTACGGTCCTGATGGAGAACCCGGAGGAGAAGGCGAGGATGAAGACGTCAACAATTGGGAACTTGAGTGAAGCACAGGTGTGTCACCCTAAGCCGAATTTAAAGATAAGGGGGTACACCTTAATTGAGCTGACGGTTGTCATTCTGTTGATCGGTCTGACAGTTGTCTTGACTGTGCCGAAATTCCGTTACTCCCTGCTTACCGATGATCTGAAGAGTTCGGTGCGCAGAATGATAGGGACTATCCGAACTCTAAGAAACGAAGCAGTCCGGGAGCGTCAGGCCTTCATGCTCCATTTTGACCTGGAGACAAACAGGTTGTGGGTGGAGTCGGCAAAGGCTTCCGACGAAGAACTGGCAGAGGCCCAGTCCAACTCTTTTCAACTCCCGGAGGGGGTTCGGATCATGGATGTGTGGAGCTGGGGGAGAGGCAAGGAGACATCTGGTGAAACAGCCATCCGCTTCACCGAGAAAGGGTATGTTGAGCCGTCAGTAATCCACCTGAAAGCAATGGACGGGAGAGAGTTCACGCTCATCTTGAGCCCTTTTCTTGGAAAAGTCGAAGTACTGGAAGAATATGTGGATTTCGTAGAGCTATGACGTTGTTCTGCGCAACAAAGAACAGACGTGCTGGTTTTACCCTCCTCGAGGTCATGTTTGCCTTGGCCATCATAGCTGCAACTCTCGTCGTTGTCCTCGGATCGCAGTCCCAGAGCTTGTCGCTTGCTACTGAAACAAAGTTCACTACAACAGCGATCTTCCTGGCACAGCACAAGATGGCTCAAGTGGAGGCCGGAAATCCTGAGGATCTCTCCGCTGATTCCGGAGATTTCGGGGAAGACTTCCCGGGCTATCACTGGGAGCTAACAGTCAATGATGCTCCATCTGTTGAACCCGAAGGCGTGTCCGACTACCTTGGGCAACTCGATCTGACCGTTTCGTGGGGTGAGGATAGTCCATACAAATACAGTGTCAGGCTGTACACGTTTGTGGCAAAGACTGACTAAAATGTTGGAATGCTGCGTATCAGAAGGATGGCCGGGTCGTGGAAGAGGGGGTGCATCAATGACAACCCTGCGCTATTCATCCGTGTGCAGCACGAACCAGCATGGATTTACTCTGTTGGAAATCCTCATCGCAGTGTTCATCTTTGGCGTCGTTCTGTCCACGATCTATTCCTCATATGTCGGGACGTCTCGCATCGTGACTGAAACCGAATACCAGGCCGACATCTACAGCATGGCACGAATTACCTTAGACAGGATGCACGAAGATTTGGAATCTATCTATGTGTCACAGAACCCTGAGCCTGCTGAATCAGATGAAGACAACATCACGGGTTCTGATTTCGTTGGTGATGACACGGAAATAGACGGCAGGGATGCCGACTCTCTACAATTCCTGTCCAGGGCTCACATCATCTTCAGCGAGAAAGACCAGCCTTCCGGAACAGCCAGAATAGAATACTACGTCAAGCAAAGTGAAGAAGAGAGCTATTTTGTCCTTCATCGTTCAGACACCCCGGAACTGGAGGAACCCCCAGGCAAAGGAACCGGAGGACTTGTACTCTGTGAGAAACTGCTTTCGATCGATTTCACGTATTACGATGCCAAGGGGGAGGAGTACGACAACTGGGATTCAACGACCGAGGCATTCAAAGGCAAGATACCGAGCATGGTTTCCATATTACTTGAATTTGAAAACAGACTGGGTGCTGAAGCCCCTTATATGTTCCTTACCACGGTCACCATTCCGATGGGGGGAGAGACAAAGGAAGCAGAGAGCGACGCACGAGACCACCGGATGTAGTCTCTCAGAGGAGTTCTAAACAGTGGTGATGAAAAAGGTTCTCAGGAACAACCGCGGGATGGCCCTAATCCTGACAATTCTGGTCATCAGCCTGATCGTAGCATTGACCCTTCAATTCAATGCATCTATGCGGTCTGACCTCCAGGCAACTGCCAACCTCCGCGATGGGGTCAAAATCGGCTACATTGCCAAGTCAGGATTCAACTATGCTCTGGGGGTTCTCAGTGTGGACAGCGCAGAGGGGAAGGTCGATTCCCTCCACGATATCTGGGCAGATTCAAAGGCCCTGTCTGAGAATGCGGCTCCCCTGTTTGACGAAGGTCTGATAGAGGTCAAGATTCTGGATCACTCGGCGAGGATTCAGGTCAACGGCCTGGTTGATGAGAACGGAGAGTACAATGCTGTCCAAAAAGGTCTTCTGACACGTTTTTTGAACTCACCGCTCTTCGGCCTTTATTCCGAGGACGTGGATAACATCGTAGATGCCATCAAAGACTGGATCGATGGAAACAGTGAGGTAACTAGGTTTGGTGCGGAAGGCACGTACTATCAGACCCTGGAAAAACCACACGCCTGCAAGAATGCGCCGCTGGAATTCTTAGAGGAGTTGCTTTTGGTCAGAGGGATAACAAAGGAACTCTTTTACGGCACTGAGAAGAAGCCCGGTATCTCTAACTACCTAAGTACCTACGGTGACGGAAAGATTAATGTCAATAACGCCTACCCCCTGATTCTTAGGGCCCTTTCGGATGACCTGGACGACGGGATGGTGGAAGAAATGGTTTCATATCGCGAGGACAAGGAAAGTGATCTGTCAGATCCCGCATGGTATAAGACGCTGCCGGGTATGGGCGATGTGAACATTTCTGACGAGTTGCTTACGACCTCCAGCACCTATTTCGAAGTAACGTCGGAGGGCTTAAGGGATGCTATGGCAAAGCGGATTTCTGGAATAGTCAAAAGAACAGAGGGCAAGTTAGATACCCTCTCGTGGAAAGTGGAGTAGAAGCCCTATTTGAGATGGCATATAGTGTTGCGTCCCAGGAATAACTTACATAA
>JAFDFO010000397.1 GCA_019309815.1 Deltaproteobacteria bacterium | reverse complement strand
GTCATTGGAATTTGGTGCTTTCACATTCGGGGATCCTGATCAATCATGAAGACAAGGTAGTCTATTCGTGTAAGATTAAAACAGTAGCTGAAAATGCGTGATTAGCGCATCATTATCTATCTGCTCCCCATGCATTTCTTCCCGGAACGAATAATTGAGCTGCCATTTCACATCTTGCCCATGGAAGAACCAATTGTACCCAAAAGTATACCATCGGCTGTCTAAGGTAGTGTCGATACCCACGAGCGGGTCATACTCGTCATACCGGGCGGTGAGTTGAAAGAAGTCTGTCACGTCAACCTGCCCCTGTATCCCATACCCATATACTCTGCCTGGATGTGTACCCGTCCCGCATCGAAAGCGGAATTGACATCCCAGATGTTGAATTCTCTTGCGCCTAATGAATCAACAGCCCGATATACGTAGAAGTCGCCGTCTTCGGTCAGCTCGGGCAGCAGGCCAAATACGGTGTTATCGTAGTCGTAGCCTTGTTTATTGTACGCATAGCTGACACCAAAGTTGATATATGGCGCTGGCCGCACGAGGAGCATGGCAGTCACCATGAAGTCCTCATTGTCGTTTCGCAGGTTGTTCATCCCGTTGCCGTTGTACAACCCCACCGCATAGAAGACCGGTTTGTCATATGTTTTTGCGCCAGCACCCCGGCTGTCAAACTCTCCCTTCTTGGCTGATTCTATGCTGATGCCGATGTCGCGTTTCGGCGCAAGCTTGTCAACCACAAGCGGGCGTTCACAGAGCGGCAGTAGCGGTCCCGCGCCGACATATGATGGTGAAAAACGTGACTTGAACTGCCCGCCGGTCACGTTGAAGTAAGGCATCCTGTCGTACGTGATGTAGGCGTCCTGCAGCTTGACACCCACTTCATCCTTCAGGAGGCGATAGTCGGGTCGTGTAGGATCTATGTTATCAGCATTTTCAGCGCCATCAGCACTGATCTGTATCTTGTATTTCCACTTATCGATTACTTCTCCATAGACCGACAGACGAGCGCGCCGAATGGAAAACCCGTCAAATTCGGATGTCTCAAAGGCGTTCTGGCGCGTCACTTTGCGCAAGTCGTCGGCGTCTCCCTGAATGGTGGTGAAACGCGGCTGTACACGTCCCTTGATATTGACTCGCTTGGGCTTCCGGCCGGCCTCAACAACGACCTTGTCCTCCGGGACTTTCTCTCTTGGCTCTGGTCGGACCTCTGCTTTTTCCTCAGGGACCTCTTCTGCTGGTTCCCGCGAGGCCTTGGCCTTCTCGATGTCTTCCTTGGTAACGATCCCTTTTTCTATCAGGATTTGAAGCAGTTCCTCAGCAGTGATGTCCGCAAAACTGCTCGCTGCCGTCATGAACAGGAAAGACACACACCCAAGCGCCACAACAAGCCATTTCTTCATGCACCCATTCCTCCTTTAACTCTCGCAATGGGCTTCAGACATTCATTGCGACCTATGAGACAATGCGGTTTACCGCATCCTGCATGCGTGCAAAGGTCTCATCAGCAAATGGCTTTGTATCCTTGAGATCCGGCTCCATGGGATCCGCCGGATTGAAGTTCTGAAGCGTCAATAACAGGCTCCCTTTCCTCCCGGAACGGACTTCCATTCGGAGGACCTTGAGCGTTTCCGCCAGCAGGCTCACCTCCGATTCTGAAAGAAGGCTCGGGGTCACGGTGCACCGGAACTCACAGTGAACGTCAGCTGTCATGAGTACCCGGATCGATTCCCGGATAATGCTCACCGGCACATAGACCCCCGCACACCGGGCATATATTTCGTCCTCCAGGGGGGCCTTCACATCCATGGCTACGTAATCCACGAGTTTCTCTGAAAGGAGATAGTGCAGCATGTCAGGCTGCGTCCCGTTGGTGTCAAGTTTAGCCTTGAACCCTGCCTCGCGAATTCGTCGTAGCAGGACCGGCAAGCTCCTGTGGATGGTCGGCTCGCCTCCGGTAACGCAGATCCCCTCAATCCAGTTGTTGAGGGACGTGAGGCGCTCCAGTATGGTCTCGAGGGGAATGGTTTCGAGTGTATCCGGCTGCAGGACCAGTTGGTGGTTGTGACAATACGGACATCTCAGGTTGCAATAGG
>JAFDFO010000396.1 GCA_019309815.1 Deltaproteobacteria bacterium | reverse complement strand
AGACGAACCAATCATCAATCAACAATAATAAATAATAAATCGTTAACGGTTTCCCGAGACAATTTCGTACACCAGGGACAGGGCTTCCGGAAGCTTTTCCGGCTTGCTCCCGCCGGCCTGCGCCATGTCAGGGCGCCCGCCTCCGCCTCCACCGACCACACCAGCTACCTGCTTCACGATATCTCCTGCATGGTATCGATCCAGATGGTCCTCAGTGACTAGAGTAATCAGCATGACTTTGCCTTGCGCCCTGCTCCCTAGTACCACAATGCCAGACTTCATCTTTGCTTTCAGGTGATCAGCCAGGTCCCTCAGGGCTACTGGTGAGTCAACGGAAACCTCTTGAGCAAGAACTGAGACCCCGTCCACTGTCTTGGCTTCAGAAAGCAACTGACCTGATGTCTGTGTTGCTCTTTTCCCTTTTGCGGCAGCGAGTTCCTTTTCCAGGGTTTTCAGTTGGGCCAAAGTCTTCTTAAATCTCTCTGTGAGGTCCTCCGGCTTTGTTTTGAGCATCTGTGCCAGAGTATTGAGGGTCCGGGCGGTCTCCTGCACATAGGAGAGGGCTGTTTTTCCTGTGCTTCGATCCGCCGTACGCCTGCCGCCACACTCCCTTCGCTAATGATCTTGAACAGACCGATGTCCCCTGTCCGTTCCGTGTGGGTCCCACCGCAGAGTTCCCGGCTGAAATCTTCTACAGCAACAACACGGACGCGGTCACCATACTTCTCTTCAAACAGCGCGGTCGCCCCTGATTTGAATGCCTCCTCAGCATCCATCTTCTCAACTTCAAGCGGGACATTCTGTTGAATCCGCTCGTTGACGAGAACCTCGATCTCTCGAAGCGTGTTTTCGTCAAGAGCCGAGAAATGGGTGAAGTCAAAGCGGAGTCTATCAGGTGCCACCAATGATCCTGATTGTTTCACATGGTCGCCAAGCACCTGACGCAGAACCGCATGCAGGATATGAGTGGCTGTATGGTTCCTTTCAGTGGCCGAACGGCTCTCTTGATCTACGGTCAGGGTCACGGTCTGTCCCGGAGAAACATTCCCTTGCAGGATCTTCCCTCTGTGGACAATGATATCGTTTGGGTCCTTGACAGTATCTGTAACCTTCATCTCAAAACCTTGACCGCTGATGCGGCCGCGGTCTCCCACTTGTCCCCCGGCTTCGCCGTAACACGGCGTTTGAGCCATCACCAGCTCAATGGTGTCTCCGGCGCCGGCATGTTGAACAGCAGCGCCATCGCGGACGACCATCAGGACCTCCGAGTCACAGGAGGTACAGTCGTGTCCAACGAATTCGGTTCTGATTCCTTGAGAAGAAAGCTCCGCATATGGCAAACCTGTTTGAAAGGCCGCTGTCTTGGTGCGCGACCGGTCCCTTTGTTCGCCCATAGCTTCGTCAAAACCTGTCATGTCAAGAGACATGTCTTCATCTCTGACGATATCTTGGATAAGGTCTACCGGAAAACCATAGGTGTCATACATCTTGAAGATCAGGTCGCCCGGAACCTCTGACACATTCTTAGCCTTAAGCTCACCAAGGGCATCCTCCAGGACCCGCAGACCGGTGTCGAGAGTCCCCAGAAACCGCTCCTCTTCGCCCTTAATGATGTTTGTGATGTAGGCATCAGCTTCCAACAGCTCCGGATATGCTGTCTTCATAACCTCAGAGACCTTTGCCGTGGTCTGGTATAGAAAAGGGCGTGTCAGACCCAACGCGCGGCCGTAACGTATCGCCCGTCTCAGAATACGCCGCAGCACATATCCTCGCCCGTCATTTGAGGGTAGCACCCCGTCCCCGACAAGGAAGGCGGCTGCCCGGCTGTGGTCGGCAATGACCTTTATAGCAATGTCCACTTCGGGAGACTCCGAAAGGCCGCGATCCGAAAGCTTCTCAATCTCCATGATAATGGGAACGAACAGATCGGTCTCGTAATTGCTGGTCTGCCCTTGCACAACAGCCGTAACACGTTCCAGCCCCATCCCTGTATCAATGCTCGGCTTTGGAAGCGGGGTCGTGTTGCCGGATGCATCCCGGTTAAACTCCATGAACACCAGATTCCAGATCTCCAGGTAGCGGTCACAGTCACAGCCCACCTTGCACTCCGGCCGGCCGCAACCGATTGCTTCGCCCTGATCTATCAGTATTTCGGAGCAGGGACCGCAGGGGCCTGTATCCCCCATGGACCAGAAATTGTCCTTTTCACCCAGACGAACGATCCGGTCCTCCGCTATCCCTGTATTGGCGGCCCAGAGCCTGTGTGCTTCATCGTCTTCTTCGTACACCGAGACCCAGAGCTTCTCCGCGGGCAGGCCGTATCCCTGAGTCATCAAATCCCATGCCAGTTC
>JAFDFO010000150.1 GCA_019309815.1 Deltaproteobacteria bacterium | reverse complement strand
GCTTCCTCTCTCGTCTCGATTTCCCGATTCAATCTCGCTTCTTCCACTTTGTGGAGCAGTTTTCCGAAGAGCTTTGATGGGGTGAGCCCGAAGTGTTCAATGAGGTCTTTTCCCGAAATAAGATTGGGTGCCGTGATGGCAGGCTTGAAGTCATTGAAATATCCCTGAAAGATTTCGTTCAAGAAAGCCACAAACCTTTCTTCGGATTTGGCGTTGTGTGTGCCCTTGGCACGCTGGTCTGCCAGACTATGGAGTAGAAGCCCCACAACGTTATCTTCATGTCTTGTGAAAAAGCGAACGATTCCTTTTGTTGTTAGAACGCCTCTCTGACGGGCGTCAAAAAGATGCAGCGGGTGAAGATGATTTCGCACAATCAAATCCACGTATGATCGTTCCCGGCCCGACATTCTGAGCCTGACGCAAATATCCCTTGCAACAAGGGCCCCTTTGTTCTCATGAGTTAGATATCGCACTCTCCCCGCGTCATCCGTGCTGTACGTTGAAGGCTTGCCCAGGTCATGGAACAAGGCAGCCAGTTTCAACAGGCCCTTTCGATTGTTCTGTTCAAGATAGTGGTGCATGGGTTCGGCGTGTTCGGGCCAGGTCGATGGGTATTCGGTGAGGAGAGCTTCCATTTCTTCGTAAGTCCGCATTACATGTTCAAAGATACTTTGTTCGTTGCTATCAGGAGGGTAATCACAGCATGATTCAAGCTCGGGGATGATCTTCATCAGGAGCCCAACCTCAGACATCTGCTTGAGGTAGGGAAAAGACCTCCCCGCTTGGATCAGCCCAAAAAGCTCTGACTTTATTCGTTCTCCGGCCGACCTATCAACAAGAGGGACTTGGCCAGCAATGGCAGAAAGGGTTTGTGGTGCAATGTCAAAGCCCAAGGCAGCCCCGAGACGGAAAGCCCGGAGCATTCTGAGGGGATCGGCCGGAATCGCATCATTCGAGATCAGTCGGATAGTCTCTGACGTGATGTCGTCTCGGCCGCCAACCGGATCGATGAGGTTTTCAGAAGAGAGGTTAAATCCGAGGCCATTGATCGTGAAATCGCGGTTTCTCAGATCATCGTCAATGTTTTTGCCATGCATAGGAGAAAAATCGAGGACCGTGTCTCCTGATACGACTCTATAGACAAGTTTTTTTCCCTTGCCCATCTCGATGACGCGGGTACCATATTTGGTGGCTACACTTTTTGCGAAGGCCTTGGCGTTGCCGGGCACAACAAAGTCATGATCGCTGGATGGGCGTCTCAGGATACGATCACGAAGAGAGCCGCCGACAAGGTAAACAGGTCCGATTCCGGAAAAATCAGGTAGTTGGCCCGCTACCTCACTGAGCTCTTCTTTCAATGGCTTGAATGGCCTTATCACAGTGGTGGCTGAGGCGGGTCATGATGTCCAGAAACTGGGGGTCATCCTTTCGCCTGAGAAATTCCTGCTGCTTGTCCTTGATTCCCCTCAGGGCCTCGATGTCTCCCGGGGTGCCCACTCTCTCCAATGCCCTAACGACTACCCTGAGAAGCGTAACGAGGGTATTCAGATTGTCTCGACTCTTTTTCAAGCCATAGACTTGGCCGCGGGGATCACCGTATGCCTGGACAGCATTTCTGAGCACATGCATGGCGATTGGCGGGTTGAGGATGGAAAGGAATATGTATATTTCTCTTTCAAGTGATACGAGATATTTTATGGACAAGGCTTCATCTTCGCCAGTAATCCCCCAGAGCCATTGTTTTGTTTCCGTATGGATGGTTTCCACTTTCCTGATGAAGTCATCCTGTCCTTGCCCTACGGCTTCCGTGGCTGCCCCAATGGCCGCTTCATTGATATTGTCTTCAACAAGAAGAACCTCTTCCGGGGTTATTTCAATTTCAGTTCCTATTTCCCAGTTTTCCTTTCGGAGCAATATGTTTGCAAGAACCATTGCATTTCTGTCTGAAGGGAGAGCTTC
Organism: Deltaproteobacteria bacterium; assembly: GCA_019309815.1. Lineage (GTDB taxonomy): Bacteria > Desulfobacterota > Desulfobacteria > Desulfobacterales. The sequence goes on along the minus strand of JAFDFO010000150.1, from coordinate 4,047 downwards.
TGTGGGATTGCTGATGAAGTCTTCCAGAAGCGTCTTGATCCCCTCATCTGGATGTTCCAGCTTGGCGATCAAGAACTGGAGGGCATTCAAGAAGGCGATACGGTCACTTTGCTGCTTCATTTCTTTCAGATAGACCCACAAAAAGAAGAATATATTTGCTCCGTATTTTGCAAACTCAGGTATTCTTGCTTCAAATGACGATCTCAGAAAGTTGCCTTTCTCATCGAACAATGCCTCAATATTTTCAACCAGGCGAGGCGCCTCCTCGACCGGAATTTCGAACATCCTGCCGATGATGTCGTAATCGTGATCATCAAAAGTAACCGATTCCGTCATTATTGCTATCAGCTTCTTCCTGGTCTGCGAGCGTCCTTTGAAAAACTTCACCAGATCGATGATCTTGTCATGCACTCTTGCAGTAAACGGTTCTTCACCTGGTCTGCTCGCTTCGATCATGTCCCCATTGATCGTGATGTCTTCAAGGAGTTCATCGCTGACGGGGTCCAGCCGCTCCTCCATGTTGTCAAGAAGTTCGTTTTCGACATCTTCTCCCTTGTCGCGGGCCTCAATTTCTTCCAGCACCGAGGTAATCTTCAGGAGGCTCACCCCAACATCGTAAGGCGAGAAGCTGTTGAAATCTCCTTCATATAAGGTATTGATGACTTGTATCGCTTCCTGAGATGCACCGCCAAACTTCTCAAAAACCGTGTTAATCAGCTGCATCTTTTGTTTCTGAAGAATTTCCTGGTCGCTGGCCATCATGAGCCATTTGACGTTATCGATCTCTATGGGAGGTTTCGTGTATTTTTCTTTGAATCTTCCGATACTGAAAATGGCATTGAACGTGTTTGTGATGTCGCACAGCGGGATATCTTCACTCTCCGTTTTGATTATCTCGTCGACTTCTTGCAGCAAGGTTTTCATGGATGCCATGTCCAGGTCATTCAGGCCGGCAACCATCGTCAGGTTCGGATCAGGCTGGTCGTTCAGGTCGCATATCAGCGGGACCTGAACCTCTTTGCCCTCGCGGGTCATCACAATGGTGCTGTCTTCTTTGACTGCCTGGTAGTATTGGTACAGGATCTCCATACTGGGTTCCAAAGGTCCTGTGGCCTCCTCACTACTCTGGGGAACTTTGATAAAGAACGTCGTGACATTGTTAGCCCGAAAGACACTCAGTGCCTCAATGAGACGTGCATGCAGATGGGCATGGGTGTCTTGGTGCCGCCTGGCGAGGGTTAGCGCAGACTCAAGGGTAACGATGAGGTCGCCAAACGATATCACGTAATCAAGTTCTATCGGTTTGATTTCGCTGCTGTGAAGGCCTCGGTACCTGATTAGAATCTGCCCGTCGTGATTAGGCATTTCAGACAGCTTCGAAACGCTTTCAGCGATACGGTTAATGTGTTCTTGTATGGTGTGGCGTTCTTTGAAGAACTTGTGATGGAGAAAACCGGCACAGATTTCCTGAACCAGCTCGATCAAGCCAATTCTATACGGATCAGATTTGGCCTGTTCGTCTTCGTAGGCCTTTGCAATCTCACCGATGATGCTAAGAGCTTCCCGCTTTTCTATGCCGCCCAGCTGCTTGAAAAGCTCTTCTGCTTCTTTGTCGAGTATTGTTGGACTATCGCTCATGGGTTTCAACTCCGATTGGTTAGCCTGGAAAGCCTACTCAGAATCTTCACAAAAATCAAGCCTTAAGTCGGTTTCGCTAAACGTGCTATCTTCTGCCCTTCCTTCTCGATTTCCGCACCTCTTGTTTCCAGGCAATCTCCTTTCTGAGGCCTTTTCGCTTCAGCCGTTGCTGCTGAAGGGTGCGGGAACGTTCCACGTCGAAGGTGAAACTCCCTGGGAGGTCCTCAGCGATTGCAGCAGGCTCCTTCCCGGATTTTCGCGCTTCTCTTTTTTCGACTTGAGGAGGTGGCGGCCCGGTGAAATAGCCGACGGGGACGTAGTCCGTTATGTAAATGAATTCTCCGTATTTTGAGAACTTGATCCCCGCTTCACAAGCCCTTTGTGCTTGGACAGTCAGCAAAACGGGCTCTGTGTCCCGGCGCTTTCCCATGCGCTGTGCCAACTCCTCGGTCGTGGCGAGCAGCAGCCCCGTTTGTCCGGAAGTCCCTATTCCTTTCTCGGTGACGACAGGATGGGCCCTTCGACGTAAACAGTGATAAAGAAGCTTCGGGGGGCAAACGTCTTCCTGCCGATGCGGTATGTCATCCCGGTAAACAGCCCGGATTCTTTCATCGTCCAGGACAACGGGCTTTTCAGCAGCTGTGATGAGAATTTCATGTATGTGGGATTTCCGCACATATCCCCATCCGGGCTCTTCCGAGATGGCCTTCACCAAGTCCCGGAGGCGTACCCATCCCTGGTCGTCCGGGACCAGTCCGAACTCGTCGGGTCGTCGCCCCAGGATGTACGCCACAAGTTTCTCAAGCTGCTTAGAGTTTTTTCTCTTGCCCATTCTGGATGCTCTCATATAGCCAAGATCCCAGGAATTATCAACAGGAGAGAAACCGTTTCCAATTCTGTTTGACCGGTTTATAGTATCGTGTCCCGGAAGCCATTAATGAAAGTCAGGGCAAACATCATCCATCAAATTGAAAAATCCCTACTGTTCTCAAGGCGCCAGCCGCTACTGTTTTCAAGGCGCCAGCCGCAAACCTGTTTCATCGGGCACTAAAGGCCCTTACCCCGTTTCGGTCATTGGGTATAGCGGCATGCGCCTTGAGAACAGCAGGAGTTTGGAATTTGTTTGCGGCTGGCGCCTTGAGAACAGTAGGGATTTGGTGCTTGGGATTTGGTGCTTTCTGTCGTTAAGAAGGGGGTGGATTCGGACATGTGCCGCAGTGAACGGCATAGAGAGAGGAACTGGTTCCTATTGGTGGGTAATAGTGAAACCAGGTATTTCGTTTCTGAAAAGGCAAAGCATGTTCTCGGCTATCTTGTCATAGTTTATTCGATAAGCTCCCCTTTCGATCTCTTCCCGGAGAGCACGAACTTTTTCTAATCTGACATGAGTTGCCGGCCGATCCTTTTCCTGGTTCAGCCTTCTCTCACTTATACACCTGTGAATCTCGTGGTCAATGTCGTAGATCTTCATGAACTAATACCTGCACATCGTGAATCACTTCAGTGACTCGCGTTGTTCTCGCTGACTTCTTCCAGCTGATTTTCCAGAAGTTCGGGATTCTGGATATGAAAAGTCTTGGTTACCTTTCCCTTTTCCTTGTCGATTACATTGTACACAAGCTCTGCATCTGCCTTTTTCATTGAAAGGCCATTTCCGTTTTCACCCACGGGCTGGCGGATTATTCTGCTCACAATATCCGATGTCACTTTTTCTATGACAGCCTTGCGCCTGGTTCGAGTGGAGACACTGATCCAGTCTTTGCTTTTCGGTCTTGCAGCATCACTCTTGCCGGACCGTTGCGTGTCCTTCTTGAGCTTTCTGATGTATGTCCTTAGGACATTGTGTATGTGATAGGTGCTACATCCTCGCCCTTTATTTCGGAAAATCTCAAGAAAACTTTAGAAAAAACTATAACCTATGTCAATAAAGCGTCTGGTGTTGCGTCCCAGAAGTCATTTACAAAAGTCAAAGCAAACATTATCCGGCAAAATTCCAAATCGCAAGCACTAAATTCCTACTGTTCTCAAGGCGTAAGCCGCTATATCCAATGACCGAAACACCCTTTTGTGTCCCCTCTTCAAGATGAAATACGGTTTGGAACTTGGGATTTTGGTCATTGTTATTTATTTGCGGCTTACGCCTTGAGAACAGTAGTTATTTGGTGCTTTCAGTTGTTGGGTCCTATGCGATCTTAGAGATTATGCAAGTTATTCATGAGACGCAACACTAGATGGGCTTTACTCTATTACTCCAAACTGAAAGGGTGTCCCCGTATTTTCTGCTTGACATCGAATGGTGAACGTGGCATTTTCACCACCTGATTGCGGAGAAATGTATGAAAGCTGGAAGACACATAGAGATGGGCATATTTCGTTACTACTACTATTATTATTGGCACTATAGACAGG
>JAFDFO010000023.1 GCA_019309815.1 Deltaproteobacteria bacterium | reverse complement strand
TCGATGACAGCCAATGTAGGGGCAACCCCCTGTGGTTGCCCTCTATTCGATGCGGGCATAGACATTTTCATAGACGGCGGATTAATCCCCGCCCGTGACAAGCCTATTGTCATTGGGTCATAACAGTATATCGGAATGAGTGCTGTTGGGAAAGCTATCAGGCACTGTCAGTGACCTGTGTTTTCAAACTAGGAAACTTGGCAAGAGGTCAAAAATCGGGGTGGGAATAACTGAAATGACGCTGAACCCTAATGTTGGGTGAAATCAGATGCTCTTGTTCAGGGCACCTGTAATCGCCGAGGCCATAGTGGCTGATCATCAGGCCTTGCCCACTTTCTTAAGAGATTCATTCAGTACGCGATAGAACTCTTGGTTATCTGCCAGGGATTGCTTCAGGATTCTTTCAAAATCGTCCAAATTGTCGTGATGCAAGACCAAGTTTGCACTCTCGTGAAAGGCTATCATGTTGTCGCCAGTTCTAAAATTGCTCCCCACAAGGACTATGAAAGCATGGCGACGCGTGTTCATGGGGATCTGGCCAAGATAGTTCAACACATAGTTTGAATCAGGGTCGCCCCCGTCAAAAGCCTCATCCAGCACCACCAAGTCGAATGTATGGAATCGCATGTACTTCAGTGCGTCACGAGTCGAAGGGGCCTCTGTGATGTTGTAATCCATACTCTCAAGAGCAGAGCGTATCTTATCACTGACGGCTTCATCCTGCTCGCAGATCAAGGCGGTCTCAACCCCTTCCTCCAGGAACTCAAAGGGTTTCAGAGCTGCGTCATAGGTATCTGAGGCCATTTCATCAATGATGGACTGCAGGCCTGAAGCCCCGGCATCCGCCTGGGTGGCTTCCCCCGTACCCACCGGTATTTTACTCTCACATTTCGGGCATTTAAGGGTAACCACCTTCCCCTCTGGAAGTTTGTCATCGGCGATTTTGAATCTCGTCTTACACTTTTCACATTGGACTTCCATGATCATCCCCCACAATAGCTGCGTGCGGTGAGTCTGATACAACGGCCAGAAGCGTCAATGGCGCTCCCTCCGTCCATATCCCTCATCAACTTCGAGTTGTTCAATGTCGGTCGTCTTTTCTCCACGCATCGTCTTCACACGGTCGATACCCCGGCCCACCGACCCTTTGCGTGAAGAGTAGGCCATGGCGGTCTCTTGAGTGATAAGACCTTTTTCATATAGTCCCACGATGTGCTGGTCAAAGGTAGTCATGCCAAAGGCCGTACCAGCCTCAATGATCTCATAAAAGGTTTTCCCTTCGGACTCCCCGTGAAGAATCGAGTCTTTCACCCTGAGACTTGTCCGCAGGACCTCAAAGCTAGCGACGCGACCGCCTCCCACCTTTGGAAGGAGCCTTTGGCAAACAATCCATCGAATAGTCTCCGCTAAGCGGATACGAATCTGATTGTCCTCATCAACGCTAAACAGACCAAGGATACGATTGATGGTGTGCCCTGCATCTACTGTGTGGAGGGTAGTCAAAACCAGGTGGCCCGTCTCTGCGGCAGTCAATCCGATCTCCACGCTCTCCCTGTCTCGCATCTCACCCACGAGGATGACTTTCGGAGCCTGCCGCATGGCCGCACGCAACCCATGGGCAAAAGTATCAAAGTCGGTCCCGAGTTCGCGTTGGTTGAATGTCGCCATCTTGTGAGGATGTTGAAATTCTACCGGGTCCTCCAGCGTGATCACGTGAACCGATTTACTTTCATTGATTGCATTTAGAATGCCCGCCAGTGAGGTCGACTTACCAGTCCCTGTGGCTCCGGTGAATACGACGAGGCCGTTCTTTTCTTCTGCAACCTCAAGAAACGTCTCCGGCAGGCCCAGTTCTTTTATGGTAGGAATCTTGGGTTCAAGTTTTCGAAAAGCGATTGAGTAGTTTCCTCTCTGAGAAAAGATGTTGACTCGAAAACGGGCCTTGCCGGGCAGTTCATATGACAGGTCGCAAGAGCCATTCCTGAGAAGATCTTCCGTAAGACGCCGGTCTTTATTAATCAGGTTCAAAGCCATGATCTCGGTTTGAAAGGGGGTCAGCTCACTAAAAGCAGGCTCCAGATCAACAGACCTCAAGATGCTGTCACTTTCTACCTGAAATGGCTTACCCACCGTAATATTCAAGTCGGAAACCCTCTTATGGGCATCAAGCATCTTGGTCAGTATGTGATCCATTTCTTGTCTTCTCATGGCGTTTTCTCCTGTGAGACAGAAAAAAGCATATTACACAAAGACAATTGAAGCTCCATGCAGTCCCGCTATAGCGGGACAGGGAATGCGCTCGCTATTGCAGTTCATGTGGAGGCACCGGGCACTACACTTCGGTAAAATCCGCTGGGGCAGTTCGCAGCAGGGGTCGAAACCTGGCTTTTTCATTGGCCTTCTGGTAGGCTTCATCCGGACTAATCCAACCCTTGTTGTACAAATCCATGAGAGCATCATCCAGGAGCTGCATTCCGTATTTCTTTCCTGTTTGAATACTTGAAGGAATCTGATACGTTTTTGCCTCCCGCACCAGGTTACGGACGGCAGGCGTTGCAATCATGATTTCCAGGGCCACGCAGCGCCCCTTCCTGTCAATCCGCTTCAGAAGAGTCTGGGTTATCACTGCCCTGATTCCATCCGCCAGGGTGGATCTCACCTGTTCCTGCTGATCATGAGGAAAAACCTCAATGACCCGGTCTACGGTCTTGTGAGCGCTTGTCGTATGCAGGGTGGCAAAAACCAGATGTCCTGTCTGAGCCGCCTCAATAGCCAGAGAAATGGTTTCAAGGTCCCGCATCTCACCCACCATGATGATGTCCGGGTCCTCGCGAAGAGCCCCACGCAGAGCGGCAGAAAAAGACTTTGTATGCGTGCCGACCTCTCTGTGATTAACCACGCACCCCTGGCTCTGGTGTACGAACTCAATAGGGTCTTCAATGGTGATGATATGGTCCTTGCGTTTCCTATTTGCCTCATCGATAATGGCTGCGAGTGTTGTGGATTTGCCACTCCCCGTGGGACCGGTCACCAGCACCAGACCTCTTGGTAGTGAGGCAAGCTTGGATATGACAGAGGGCAGACCCAGCTGTTCACAAGTCTGGACTTCATTTGGAATTTCCCGGAAGACTGCGCCAAGGCCCGCTCTCTGCATGAAATAGTTTGCTCGATAGCGTGCAAGCCCTGCAACCTCATAGCCAAAATCGACGTCTCCTGTCTCTTCAAATGTCTTGATCTTTTCCTCGGCAGTAATCTCGTAAAGCATTTTCCGAAGATCATCGTTGTCCATAACCTTGTACTTCACTCGCTCCATATCGCCGTGAATCCGCAGCATAGGCGGTTGACCCGCCACAAGGTGAAGGTCTGACGCACCCTGCTCATGCATCAACTTGAAAAACGCATCAATCTTTGCCATGAGGTTACTCCCTCACTTTCTTTTGAGATACTTCAGTTTTTCTTCGGACATCTCTTCAGCATCCACGGCTTCTGCACTCATCTCCAACAGCTTTCTATGCGCCTCAAGAATCGTCCCAAGCTCAACTTCCAGTTGCATACGCTGCCTTTTTAGTTCAGAGATGTCTTCATGAAGCTGCGTGAGCCTGTTATGCGTTGTGCTTAGTATCTTCTCGGCCTTCATCTCCGCTTCAGCAAGGATCAGCTCTGCTTCTTTCTCGGCGTTGGTCCTCATGTCATCGAGTGCCTTTTGTGAGTTAACCATGGCCTCCTTAAATCCTTCTTCGCGCTCTCTAAATTCCTCGACTTCGCGCGTCAGCCTTTCGATTTCTTTTTGCTGATCTTCGTTCTCGGACATAAAAGTCTTGAGTTCGTGAGCCATCTCTTCCAGAAAACTATCTACCTCGCTCACGTCAAAGCCCCTAAACCGAACACGAAACTGTTTTTGCTCGACGTCCAACGGAGTAATCTTCATAGATATCATCACCTCTCTTATTGTGTCAGTACATTCTTGATGCCAAGCCTCTTAAGGTCCCCACCGCAAACATGCGGAAGAACCAAATAGCAAGTATCACCAAGATAGGAGAAAAATCGATACCCCCATACCCTAAGCGAAGCCACCTCCGAACCTGGAAGAGGACCGGTTCAGTAATGTTGTGGATAAAGCGGACAATGGGGTTATACGGGTCAGGACTCACCCAAGAGAGTACCGCCCGAACAATGATAACCCACAGGTACAAGTGCAAGGCATAGTCGAGAACGGTGGCAAGGGCGTCCAGAAAATTACCAACAATGAACATAGCTATCTTCAGCGTCCACGAGAATGAGGTTTAGGCCGGCGCCACGTTCCCCTAACCACCAGTGTCTTATGGTCAGTAACCGCCTTTATTATCTTAAGCTCTGGCTTCTTACAAACCAAAAATATTGACGATTTCGACTTAAAAGTCAAGATATTTCATTCAAACTCATTGACATGATGCAGTCATGGGGCTAAGTGGTTTTGGTTGAGAAACAAGTGCGAAAAGGATGGGCTTCAGGTCAAAAAGGAAGCACATGCGAGTATGGTGATACATGAGGTTGTATCGACTCTGAGGAGAATCACATGAAAAAGCTTGGTAAGAAGATCGGCTTCATCGGGGCAGGAAACATGGGCGAAGCAATGATAAAAGGTCTTATCAGATCCGGCCTGTGTGAACCAAAAGAGATCTGGGCCAGTGATGTTAGGGATGCGCGGCTCCGTCAACTCAAAGATTCTTACGGCATTAACATTACTGCGCAGAATGCTGAGGCTTTTGATGAAGTGGACATTGTCATCCTGGCGGTCAAGCCCCAGCACATGGACGAGGTCCTGCAGGGCTTTGCCAGCTCCTTTCCCCAGACAATAAAAGGAGTGAAGCTCATCATGTCCATTGCCGCAGGCTTCACCATGGAACAGATCGAAGGGCACTTGTACCCCCCGCTGGATGAAAACTCGAAGGGCCTTCTTCCAGTTGTCCGCGTGATGCCGAACACGCCGGCCCTGGTGCTAGCAGGCATGGCCGGCATGAGCGGAAACCGCTTTGCAAAAGAAACCGATCTGAACCAGGCTCGCACAATCATGGAGGCTGTTGGTAAGGTGATCACCTTTGAGGAGGAAGACCTGGATGCAGTCACGGCGCTGAGCGGTTCGGGCCCTGCTTATGTCTACTACTTCATAGAGTCACTGGTGGAAGCTGGAGCTGAACTTGGACTCAGGCCATCGCACGCCCTGAATCTCACCATTGAGACCATCAAAGGAGCAGCCATTCTCTTACAGGAGACTGGTGAGCCCGTTGCATCTCTTCGGAAAAAGGTGACTTCAAAAGGAGGAACCACGGAGGCAGCACTCAATGTGCTGGAACGCAACAGGGTTAAGGAGCATTTGATAGAAGCCGTCCGAGCGGCTGCCCGGCGGTCCAAAGAGCTTAGCAGATCAAGTTAGGAACTTGAACTTACACCAAGCTGTGGAGACACCAGCCGATCCAAAGCCGATGATGGCATTGGTATCGTTTCTTAGCTTTCCTTCTTTCATCGCGCAAGCCATCGCCAAAGGGACTGAAGCAGAAACCGTGTTTCCAAATCGCTTGTGCGTATTATAAGCCTTCTCTGCTCCCAGGTTACACGATTTGACAACCTTATCACTCATGGCATCACTTGCAGCATGGCTGAAAACGATTTCGTGCTTGAAACTATTCAGCACTGCGTCTTCCCTGTAATGCTTACACAGCCTTGAAAACACAAATCTGAAGATCTTCTCTCCGTACGAGAAGAACGTTAGGGGTGGGATTTCCTTTCTCAGTTCGCCATCGCTGTATTCGCTAAAATGCGGCAGCGGAATCTTACACAGGTTATGCTGACCTCCCCACGTCCTGAAGGAGGCATAGTACTCATCGTCTCCCTCCGAATCATCCACAATCGTCGCCGTGGCCGCCTCGCCGATCGTAAATATGGGGAAATTGAATTCAATGTCTTTGAGTGATTTGAATTCAAAATTCACGTATTCTCGAAAGTTGAACTCACAGTTCAAAATCATAACTCTCTTGTACATGCCGGTCTTGATGAACGAATGGGCCACATGAATCGCACGAAGCCAACTGGCACACGCATCCAATATGTCAAAGCATGTCGCTTTGTCTAACTTGAGGAGTTTGTGAAAGACGTTGGCGGTTGCCGGTTCAATACAGCCTCTCCCAACGCCCACATAGATCAGAAGATCGATGTCATTCGGGGACATGTTAGCCGACTCCAGGGCCTTCCTGCCGGCTTCAATCCCAAACTGAATGGCTCGCTCGTTCTTCGCCCGATGATATCGGACATCAGTGACAGACTTCTTGAACAGCTCATCGAGCCTGCAGGCGAGCAAATCCAGTGCTTTTTGTGTCAAACAACGTGCACTTCTGGAAATGATCTCCTGGATAATCTCGGAGTTGGTAACAATCTTGCTTGGAAGCGCATATTCGATGGCGCAGTATCTCATCGGATCTCCCCCTGCAAAATGTCAGACAATTGTGTTCACCCCCGCCAGGCGCATGCTGATGTCAACAGCCCTTGCCGAGTGGGTCAAGGCACCTATGGAGATGATGTCCACCCCGGTATCGGCGATCTCGGCCAATCTGTCCAAGGTAACTCCTCCCGAGACCTCGATCAACGCCCTGCCCTTCACAAAGGCAACTGCTCTATGTATATCGGCCAGGTTCATGTTGTCAAGCATAATGATGTCCGCCCCGCTTTCAAGAGCGTCATTGACCTGACCCAAATCTGAGACTTCGACCTCGATTTGCAGGGAAGGATCCTTATCACTTTGAACCTTTGCCACCGCCTCGCTGATTCCCCCACACGCGGCGATATGGTTGTCTTTAATCAGAATCGCGTCATAGAGCCCAAAACGATGATTGTGGGCGCCACCCACTGTCACGGCATACTTTTCAAGGCTGCGCCACCCCGGTGTGGTCTTCCGGGTATCGGTCAGCCGTACGCCGGTTTCTGCAACGCGTTCGACATATTTTCTGGTATTGGTTGAAATCCCGGAAAGCCTTTGAAGGAAGTTGAGGGCGGTCCGTTCCCCTGTGAGCAGTGCCCGCAATGTGCCCCGCACTGCGACGATGTCATCCTCATTTTCTACGCGGTCACCATCTTGAAACGTGGTATCAAAACTCGCGGCAGGGTCCAGGGTAGTGAAGACCTCTTTGACTACGGACAACCCGGCTATAACTAGAGACTCTTTTGCAGAAATGATGGCCGTTGCCGTGCGTTCGGGGGCGATGAGTGCGTCGGTCGTGACGTCCCCTGCCCCGATGTCTTCCTCAAGGGCCAGCCGAATCAGTTCCCGGTTCTGGGCAATCAACTCCTTCATATTCACTCACCGGGACCCAGTCTTTTTCTGGGAACCCCTGATCGATTCGCGTCTGATTCAGACATTGCCTGCCGCCTTGCTGACCTTCTCCAGGTTCTCCTCCAACCTGGTTCTCTTCTCCGAAAGCTTCGCCCCTTTTTCCCGGACCTTTTCAACCACCTCTTGCGGGGCCTTTTCCAAAAAATCGTCGTTGCTCAGCTTTTTGTCAATTCCATAGAGCTCTTTGGTAATCTTGGCAATCTCCTTGTTGAGTCGCCCCAGTTCCAGTTCAAAGTCAATCACGCCTTCCAACGAGACAAATATGATCGCATTCCCAAAGACGGAGGTAGCGCATGAACGAGGTCGCTCCCCTAGTGGCATCACGTCCAGCGTCTTTGCCTTGCAAAGGTTGATGATAGTGCCTCGCCTCTGTTCAGTCAACTCCCGGACTTCTTTGTCAGCACTCTGAACAGTGACTTCGACCAGCAAGGAAGGTGGCACGTTCATCTCACCCCTTATATTGCGTACCCCGCTTACCACGCCCATGAGCACTTCCATGACCCGCTCAGCATCCGGGTCATGCTGTTCTTTTGAACTCACCGGAAACTCCGCCTCCATAATTGACCCTTCAGTGCCCGGGAGTTTGTCCCATATCTCCTCAGATACAAAGGGAATGAAGGGTTGAAGCAGACGCAAGGTCTGATTCAAAACAGACCACAGGACAAAACGCGTGGTCTCATAATGGCCGGTCTCAGGCGTTTCCGCTGACTCCCCGCCACCACCAGCCTTGCCGGGCCGTCCGTAGAGAACTGGCTTGATGATTTCAAGGTACCAGTCGCAGAACTCATGCCACACGAATTGATACAGGGCGTTTGCCGCGTCATTGAATTTGTATTCGTCAATGCCGACTGTCACCGTTTCCGTCACGGTGTTGAGGCGGCTCAAGATCCATCTGTCAGCCAAAGAAAAGTGTCTGACATCATGAGCGGACACATCCGGCTCAAAATCTGACACATGCATGAGGGCAAAGCGAGCCGCATTCCAGAGCTTGTTTATGAAGTGACGGTATCCCTCTATGCGATCTTCGGAAAGCTTTATGTCACGGCCCTGGGCGGCAAGGGCAGCCAAAGTGAACCTGAAGGCATCCGCACCATATTGATCGATCACGAACAAGGGATCAATGACATTCCCTTTTGACTTGCTCATCTTCTTGCCCTCGGCGTCCCGAACCAGGGCGTGGATGTAGACGTCTCTGAAGGGAACGTCACCCATGAAATGGAGCCCCATCATCATCATTCGGGCAACCCAGAAGAACAGGATATCAAATCCTGTGACAAGAACAGAGGTAGGATAAAAGGTTTCGAGGGCTTGCGTTTTCTCGGGCCACCCCATTGTGGAAAAGGGCCAGAGGGCGGAACTGAACCACGTGTCAAGGACATCGGTCTCCTGAACAAGGGTGCCCCCCTCACACGCAGGGCACTTTGCAGGCGGCTCCATGGCCACAATCAGTTCATCGCAGTCTTCACACATCCACGCCGGAATACGGTGTCCCCACCAGATTTGCCGGGAGATGCACCAGTCCTTGATATTGTTCATCCACTCATAATATGTCTTGGTCCAGGTATCGGGTATGATTCGTGTGTCACCCCGCTCAACAGCGGCAATGGCCTGTTCCGCCAGGGGCTTTACCTTTACAAACCATTGTTTGGACAAATACGGCTCTACAGTATTGCGACACCTGTAGCAGTGCCCCACACTGTGCTGGTACGGCTCCACCTTCTCCAGCAGTCCTTCTTCCTTCAGGGCCTCAATGACTTCCTCGCGACATTCAAACCGGTCTTTTCCCTGAAAACGGCCCGCTTCTTCGGTCATGTGCCCGTCGCCCCCGATCACCTTGATGGAGTCAAGGTTGTGGCGCCGGCCAATTTCAAAGTCATGAGGATCGTGGGCAGGCGTGATCTTCAAGGCACCTGTGCCGAATTTCATATCCACATACTCGTCGAATATGATGGGAATGCTCCGGTTCATCAGCGGCAGTATCACTCTGTTTCCGTCCCGCCCCTGATAGCGTTCATCCTTTGGGTTTACTGCCACCGCCGTGTCCCCGAGCATGGTCTCCGGGCGGGTCGTGGCCACAATAATCCCGCCCTCTCCTTCCTCAAACGGGTACCGAACATGATAGAGATGGCCGTTGTGGTCCTCGTGATCGACTTCCAGATCTGACAGGGCGGTCTGACAACGCGGACACCAGTTGATGATGTAGTTGCCTCGATAAATCAGGCCTTGTTCGTGGAGTGAGACAAACACAGTCTTGACAGCCCTGGAGAGTCCCTCATCCATGGTGAAGCGCTCCCGATCCCAATCACAAGAAGCCCCCAGGCGCCTCAACTGCTTGATGATGACGCCTCCGTATTCCTCCCTCCACTGCCAGACCCGTTGAATAAACCCTTCCCGCCCGAGGCTGTGCCGGTCTTTCCCTTCCTTGGCAAGCTCTTTCTCTACCACGTTCTGAGTGGCAATTCCGGCATGATCAGTGCCAGGCATCCACAACACGTTATCGCCCTTCATCCTCCGGTAACGACAGAGGATGTCCTGCAAAGTGTTGTTGTGGGCGTGGCCCATGTGAAGTGCCCCGGTCACATTGGGCGGAGGGATGACGATTGAATAGGGTCCTTTCGTACTCACGTCGTCAGCGGAAAAAAGGCCCTCCGTTTCCCAGTAGGCGTACCAACGCTCTTCTACTTCCGCTGGCTCATACCCCTTTGGCAGTTCATGTTCACTCATCTAAAAGTCTCCAAAACTCAAAAAGGGGGTTTGCTCTCCCAACCCCCATTCTATCTTATTCCTATTTACCGTTGGGCCGCGAATATCACGCTATTCTTGAATCTGTCAAGTGGAGAGCCGCCGCCGTACAGCCCAGCCCTATTATTGTAGGGCCTCAGCCGCAAATTCGAGTTTTGACGACTCAGCGCGGAGATGATGTTTGCATTGACTTTGGTAAATAGCTTCGGGGACACGACACTAGTACACCATCCAGGGCTTCGGCATAAATATCTTGTCATGCAAATGAAGGGCATACCGGTCTGTCATACCCGCAATGAAATCAAGGACAGTCTGTTCCCGAGAGGTGTTTGGCATACTCTCTCCGATTTGTTCCCCAAAGAGCTTTTCGTCTTCTAGCAAGCGGTAGTAAAGCTCGGAGATCACCTTTTTGGCCCGCACAAAATCGTCGTGAACCTCGCGTATCTCGTACACGCGGTCATACAGAAAGTCCCGAAGGGTCACCAAAGCCGCATAGGTGTCATCACGCATTCGCAGCTCCAGAGGGGACTCCTCCAGGCTCGTAAAGATAACATCTTTTACCATCGTATCGATGCGTCTGGCATGGGAATCTCCCAGTAGTTCGAGACAAACCTCAGGAATGTCTTTGCTGACGATGAGACCTCCTCGAACGGCATCGTCAAGGTCGTGATTCACATAGGCAATGATGTCAGAAACACGGACCACCCTGGCTTCAAGCGTCTCAGGCAAGGCACTGCTATCCGGGAAGATCTCATCCTTGCCCTTGGAATGCATCAAGATGCCATCCCTCACCTCAGCAGTAAGATTCAGGCCCCGCCCGTCTCTCTCAAGGACATCCACGACCCTCAGACTCTGTGCGTGATGGGAAAATCCGTTGGGGAAAATCTCGTTAAGCACTGCTTCGCCAGAATGGCCAAAGGGCGTGTGGCCGAGGTCATGGCCCAGGGCAATCGCTTCGGCAAGCACTTCATTGAGCTGGAGAGCCCTGGCCACTGTTCGGGCAATCTGTGAAACCTCCAGGGTATGCGTGAGACGGGTGCGGTAATGATCACCGGTGGGAGAGAGAAAAACCTGTGTCTTGTGCTTGAGGCGCCGGAAGGACTTGGCGTGTATAATCCGATCCCTGTCCCGCTGGAAAGCAGTTCTGATTTCACACGGTTCCTCGGGAACCAATCGCCCCCGGCTCTCACTGCTCAGTGCGGCTGATGGAGAGAGTGTTCTTCTTTCCTCTTCCTCAAGGCGCTCCCGAATCGTCATGGGCGCACCGTATAGCAAAGAAGAGGAATTTACAACACGTTAAGGCATGGAAATATAGAGCGGTTGTCAAAAATATGTTCCGTTTTGAACCATTTGTGGGGGACTAGGGGACGTCCATGAAATATTGACATTCTCGGCACGGAAAGCCTTGCCAGACATAGAATGTTGAAATGTCATGGACGTCCCCTAGTCCCCATGGACGTCCCCTAGTCCCCATCCCGGGGCGGGGATGAACGACTCGACTGAGCTCGCGGGAGTCCCAGCCCCTCCAACCCCCTCGCCTATCCTGGCCGAGCGTGTTGGTTCAGAATAGGATTGTTTTTGGAACATATATGGTCCCTTATTAATGTCTTACTTGAGCAAGACAGTCGCCCCGCATGCGTCAGCTTTTCCCCTCTGAGCAAGTGTCTTGCCTGAAACACACACGTGCACTTGACGTCTATTGGCAATTGGGGCAAAGTGCCGTTGATTCACGCTGAACCGACAGCGCCATGGAGGACCACTCACGGTGAGACGCTTTTTTCTCGAAAGAGAGAAGATCCTATCGGAAAGGCCAAAGCTCACAGGGCCGGATTTCAAGCACGTGCGAACCGTACTTCGCTTGAAGCCTGGAGATGAGCTATTTCTGTTCGATGGCAAGGGTTCAGAGTATCGCGCCAGGATCATTGAAAGCACACCCAAAGCAATCATCCTGTCTGTGGAAGAAGCGTTTCCTTCAACATCAGAGTCTCCTGCGAGAATCACCATCGGACAAGGCCTTCTCAAGGCGGGGAAGATGGACGGCGTTGTACGGCAGGCTACCGAACTGGGGATCCATGCGCTAATCCCGGTCATTGCTGAACGCAGCGTGCCAAAACCGAAATCAGAGCGCTGGGCAGAAAAAGAGCGGCGCTGGAAAACGATCGCATGGGAATCACTGAAGCAGTGCGGTCGGTCTCAAACACCCCGCCTGGCCCCCCCCATTTCCTTTGAAGCGTTGGTTCATGCCTCCGAAGCTTACAGCCGCACAATCATCTTCCATGACGACGATTCTGAGCCGGCATCCACACTCCGCCCGGAGGAAGCTAAAGATGCGGGCAAAGTGCTGGCCCTCATTGGCCCGGAAGGGGGCTTTTCACCCGATGAGATCCAAATGGCAGTCAATTTCGGGTTTCAGTGTACCTCTCTGGGCCCCAGAATCCTTAAGGCCGACACTGCAATGGTTGCCGCATGCACGATTCTCCAGTACCTGTTTGGTGACCTAAGACAGCCTCCAGAAAAGCCTTGACAAGTCCCAAGGGTTTCAATAGCTTTTTCGCGCTGCCGAGATAGCTCAGTCGGTAGAGCAGCGGACTGAAAATCCGCGTGTCCGCAGTTCAAATCTGCGTCTCGGCACCACACAAGAATCATGAAAAAGGGGAGTTAGCCATCATTGGTTGACTCCCTTTTTTGCTTGAAAAGCACGGGCAGTGAGCAAATATAGAAAATGGGGCTAATGGCCAACTTGCCCCCGCACTTGAGTTTCCAACTTATGGGAAAAAACACCACAAAGAGTCTTGACTTTTCTTAAATAGCGGGATAGTTGATTAAAACTTAACAATATACGGACGCAACTCTTTTCATTCGATTCTGATACCTCAAATTGTAGGGAGGAAGAGCCATGAGAAAGAAGGAAATCCGTCTGATACTGAGCTGTTGCGCGGTGTCCGTTGCTGCAATCATGGTGGCAGTCACCGCCTTCGCAGCCACACTCATCGTGCCTGGCAGCTATCCGTATCCGTCCTTTCAGAACGCGATTACGGCTGCCGGTCCCGGAGATACGGTATTGGCTGACCCCGGCACCTACACGGAAACGGACATAGATTTCCAGGGAAAGGCAATCACCGTGGAGTGCGCCGGTCCCGGAGATTGCACCATCAACTGCGGACCTGAAGATGGTGATTACGGGTTCCTTTTCAAAAGCAGTGAGGGATCGAACTCCGTGCTTAGAGGATTCAGGATCGAGTATGCGGATTTCGCTGCAATCTTCTGCAATGGCGCTTCTCCAACCATTACCGACTGCAACATGCAATACAACGGTTGGGAGTCTTGCGGCGGCATCGAAGGTTATGATTCATCTCCTACCCTTAGCGGCTGCAACATTCGATTCAACTCGGGCTTATGGGCCGGTGCAGCCTGCTTCGAGGGCGGCTCTCCTACCCTCAGCGGCTGTAACCTTTCGTACAACTCCACGAATATCCAAAGCTACGACACCGCAGGCGGCGCTGCCTTCTATGGCGGCTCCCCCACCATCACTGGGGGCAGCATCAGCTACAACACCTCCTGGGGCGCCGGCGGGATCTATAACGGACAGTCCGAGGCCTCTCTGACCATGACCGGAGTTACGGTTAGCTACAACAGTGGGTTAGAAGTCGGCGGTATCTTGTGCGAGGATGCCTCTCCGACCATCACCGGCTGTACCATTAGCTACAACTCCAACTTCTGGTGGGCTAGCAACCCTGAATTCGGCACCGGCGGAGCCCACTTCTTAGGAGGCTCTCCGACGATTACCGGCGGGACGGTTACCTACAACAGCGGATGGTATGTCGGCGGAATCGCAAATTGGGACTCACCGGCTTCCCTCACCGTAAGTGGCTGTGCCGTTACATTTAACAGTGGATATTATACTGGCGGCATTGAAACGTGGGATGCCTCCCCGACCATCAGCAACTGTAACGTCAGCTACAACGGGGCATGGGGATTCACTGGAGGTCCCCCTTACACTGTGGGTGGAGTGAGTACCTTTGGCGGCTCCCCGACCATCAGTGGCGGTAACGTCAGCTACAACACTGCATGGGGAGTGGGCGGAATTCGTTGTACGGACTCACTGGGCTCCCCGACGATCAGTGGCGTCACTATTGATAACAACGAAGGATCGGTGGCGGGCGGAATCACTTTCTTTTACAGTGCGGGTACCATTGAGGACTGCAACGTCACTAACAACGTAGCAACAGGCTGTGGGGATGGATGCCACGTGGGCGGAATCGCCGTCCTCGGGATTGGCGATGTCAACATAGATAGAACTTACGTGACCCAAAACGAGGGGGGGATCGGCGGAATCTGGACCGAGAACACCAATTCTCCCAGCCTTACGAACTGTATGATCACCGGCAACACGGGATCATGGTTGGTTGGCGGAGTGGGTTTGGACAGTGCCGAAATTTCACTCACCAACTGCACGATCGCGGACAACGATGGAAACACGGAGGGAGCCGGCGGAATCGGTAGTATGGATGATTCCCCCATAACCGTCCTCAACTCCATCCTGTGGGGCAACACCCCCAATCAAGTCGACACCGGGGTTGCTCCCACTGTTGCCTATTCCGATGTTCAGGGTGGACATGCGGGGACGGGCAACATCAATGCGAATCCTATGTTTCTGGGTCCCGGGGATTACCATATCTTCCTGGCCTCACCGTGTGTCGATACGGCTACCCCAGACGGAGCCCCTGCTGATGATATAGACGGAGACGTCAGACCGCAGGGCGCCGGTTATGATATGGGGGCTGACGAGAACCTCCCGGACGACGATGGCGACGGTGTGCCTTCCATGTATGAAAT
>JAFDFO010000395.1 GCA_019309815.1 Deltaproteobacteria bacterium | reverse complement strand
TGCGGGCACGACTATCATCGCTGCTATGATCGCTAGGGCGAGCGCCCGCGGGGCGTTGTTCTCTGTTCTGTCGCTCCCCCTACTCTTTCCGCTCATGATCACGTGCATCAAGGGGTGTGAAAGGGCTGCTCTTGGCATTAACAGCGCTGGTTGGCCAGAAGTGAGAATCGCGATTGCGTATGTAATTATAATGGTTATATTGTCATTATTCCTCTTTCCCCTGGTTTGGGAAGAGTGAAGGGTGGGTGGTTGCGAGCTATGATTTGGAAAATTCTGTTGACAGTCTGGATGACTCTCATCATCGCCGCTTCCTTTTTGTATACGGAAGCAGCCGCTGGCTTTCCCGGAGAGACTTCGCGGATACTGTTCTTTCACGTGCCTCAGGCATGGGTTGCAACGTTGGCCTTCTTGATATCAATGATAGCGAGTGTTGTGTATCTCGCCAAACGTCGCGTGAAGGCAGACTATGTGGCACAATCTGCTGCGGAGCTCGGACTCCTCTTTTGTATACTTGCCACCCTGACGGGTTCGATATTTGCCAAGGCGACATGGGGTTCATTCTGGAACTGGGATCCGAGGGAGACATCTATCATTATACTGCTCATGATCTACGGCGCCTATTTTGCTCTCCGTTCGGCGGTGGATGATCTTGAGAGAAGCCGTGTATTTGCCGGAGTATATTCGGTTTTGGCGTTTGCCACGGTGCCGTTTTTGGTTTTTGTTGTTCCACGGATAACTGCTTCTCTCCACCCTGAAGATACAATGAACCCCGCCAGTCCCGGCATGGACCCGGATACCCTGAAGGTGTTCCTGGGTTCGCTGTTTGCATATACGGGATTGTTCGTCTGGATGCTCCGGCTGCGGATAAGGATATTGAAATTGGAGGGTTTGAGAGTACGGGATCTATTTCGTGACCCCAAGAGATACGGCGCGGAATAACAAGCGCTGGACGGAACACATGAACGCGCAATAACCTGCAACAGCCACTGAATAGTCAATGAGGAAGGGTGAATGCTTATGAAAGAAGGTCTTGGCTTTGTCATGGGGGTCAACCTTATCATCTGGTGTGGGATTGCCTTCTACCTGTTTGTGCTGGATCGCAGAATCAAGAAACTGGAGGCGTCCGCCAAAAAGTGAGAGAAAGGTGAGCTGGGGATATAGCCACAAGTAAGACAGGACCAACCTAACGCTTACCTGGTAAGAGATGAAAGCGACCTCAAAAAAATCCTATATCATTGGAGCCGTGATTGTGGTTTTGGCCTTGGTCATGGCTATGTACTCCTTCAAATCGACCCTGACGGCTTACGTCAGTGTGAGCGAAGCCAAGGTGAGTCCGCGAGCGGTCCAGGTGGCCGGGGTTGTCGTTAAGGGGAGTGAACGTTATGACCTTGAGAGCAACAAGCTCATGTTCACGTTGCGGGAAGACGGCGGCGATGAAATGGCCGTTGAATATGACGGGAGCAAACCTGCCAATTTTGATGACGCCACCAAGGTCGTCTCTGTAGGCAAATACAATACGAAGAGAAGTCTATTTGTGGCTAGTGAACTTCTCATCAAGTGTCCAACGAAATATGAAGGGCGGGTTAAGGGAGAATGAACAATATCGGTCAAGTAGTGATGTGGTTTGGATTGGCTGCGGTATGCATATCAACAATATCCTATTTCATACTGTGTTTGAGAGAGGTGAGCATCCCCACTCGAAACATCGCCCGCCTGAGTTTTGTGGGCTTTGGAGAGAGGTGAGCATCCCCACTCGAAACATCGCCCGCCTGAGTTTTGTGGGCTTTGCTGCTTCTGTGACGATCGCCTCTGTCCTTCTGATGTACTACATCCTTAACCATGAATTCCTCTACAGCTATGTGGCCCGGTATTCTTCCCGTGACCTCTCACTAGAGTATCTTGTCAGCTCTTTTTGGGCGGGACAGGAGGGGAGTTTCCTCCTGTGGGTATTGCTGGGAGCATGGCTCGGTATCCTCCTCATGGTCAAAGCGCGAGATGCAGAACCCCAGGTAATGCTTATCTACAACCTGAACAATATTTTTCTCATGATCCTATTGATCAAGCAAAGTCCTTTTGGCTTGCTCGCTTTTCCCCCGCCTGACGGTCAGGGGCTCAACATGCTTCTGCAGGATCCATGGATGGTCATCCATCCGCCAGTGGTTTTCGTGGGTTACGCAGCCTTCACCATTCCCTTTGCCTATGCAATTGGTGCCCTATGGCGCAGAGAATATGACGGATGGATAAGGCCCGCCCTGCCGTGGACGGTTTTCGCTTTCGTTAGTCTGGGAGCGGGTATCATCATAGGCGGGTATTGGTCTTATAAGGTTTTGGGTTGGGGCGGCTACTGGGGTTGGGACCCGGTGGAGAATGCGTCCCTGTTGCCATGGCTGGCAGGTATGGCCCTGATGCACGGCATGATTCTGCAACAGACGCGCAAGAAACTGCGAAAAACGAATTTTGTGTTAGCGGCTTTTTCATTCATACTAGTCATCTACTGTACGTTTCTTACTAGATCCGGCGTTCTGGCCGACTTCTCTGTTCATTCTTTTGTCGATCTCGGCATCACCGGTTGGCTCGTGATCTTCATTGCTTTCTTCATGGTCACTTCCTTTGGGTTTCTGATAGCCAGGGTAAAGGAGATTCCCGTGTCCAAATCCGGAGAAAGCGTTAGCTATTTTTCCAGGAGATTTGGCCTTGTTGGTGCCATCTTCATCCTCTCCCTTTCCACACTTATTGTGGGACTGGGAACATCAGCACCCCTAATAACCAGGCTGGCGGAAAAGGCGTCCAAGGTGTCGACGGAGTTTTACACGAACACCAATTTGCCCCTGGCGATTTTTATGTTGATACTGCTGATCTTTGTCCCATTGCTGACGTGGGGGAAAAACAGTTTTTCAAAACTGGGACCAAAGCTCATCTGGGCGTTGATAGGCGGGGTTGTATCGGGGGGAGTCGTCCTCCTGAATGGGTATCCGGATATGGGGAAGCCGCTCCTTTCTCTGGGCGTGTTTGTCCTTGGTGTTGTGGGCGGGGCAGCGGCCGGTACCAACCTCTATCTGGCAGTTAAACTCATCAGGAAGAAGATCACGGTTTCAGGTGCGGCAGTTGCCCACCTGGGCGTAAGTCTTATGTTTCTCGGTATAGTCTCGTCATCTGCCTATGATCGTTCTGAAAGGACATTAATTGTACAGGGGGATGTCCAAAGCGCCATGGGCTATGACCTCCAATTCAACGGTCCTTCATTTGAAAGAGAGGGCAAAGGGATGCGAGTTGCCGAACCGGATATTTTTTCTGAGCGTACGCCGGACGGGCAGACTAAACGTTTCTCGCATCCCCACATTCGACGCGGGCTCATTTCAGATCTTTATATATCCCCGGTCGATTTCAGGCCTGGTCAGAAGAAAAGCGTTTCAGGAGATCAGCTGCGCCTGATAAAGGGAAAGAAGGTCCAGTTTCATGACTACGAACTCACGTTTACGGGCTTTGAGGTATCATCCATGATGGGCAAGAAAGATGCCCATGACATGAGTGTAGGTGCCAATATTGTCGTGTCACACAAAGGGGGAGAACCGGTCACCCTGAAACCGGTCATCACCGTAGGCCAACTGCATAGCCCCAAAAGCCATGTGAAACTCCCGGGAGAAGAAGAGACAAACCTGATCCTTGTGGGTATAGAGGTGGAACAAAAAGCCGTTAATTTAGTCTATCGAGGACCAGCATCTCCTGCCACAGATGAAGCCGAAGAAACCCCTTCCAGTGTCATTTTAGAGGTGAGCAAAAAACCTGGCATGACCCTTCTCTGGTTAGGGTGCTTCCTTATCCTCCTGGGAGGATGCTTTGCCATACCCCGCCGTGTGGACCAAATAAAATAGGATCATCTCCCGATTAGTTGTAGTTAATTGAGGCCAAATAGATGGGTTATCCCCAATTGAACAGGCGTTATCCCAGAGGGGTCAAGGGGTCCAGGATTCAAGGGTTCGAGTG
>JAFDFO010000394.1 GCA_019309815.1 Deltaproteobacteria bacterium | reverse complement strand
ATGGCGACCGACGGATACGATGCGCTGCAGGTCGGCTTTCTGGAGAAGCGGAAAGATCGAATCAACAAACCCCTGCAGGGGCATTTTGAGAAGAGTGGCGGCCAGGCGTACTCATTTCTTAGAGAGATTTCAGTGGGCGATCCTTCAGCATACACCCCGGGGCAGAACCTGACCGTTGAAATGTTTCAGGTGGGTGAACGTGTCGACATAAGTGGCGTCTCCAAGGGAAGGGGCTTTACCGGCGTTGTGAAACGATGGGGCTTCAAGGGCGGCAGGGCGAGCCACGGGTCCATGTTTCATCGCGCACCGGGTTCCGTAGGGGCTTCGGCCACACCTTCCAAGATCATCAAGGGAAAGAAGATGCCCGGTCATTATGGGAACCGGCGGGTAACCGTGCGAAATTTGGAGATCGTTGATATACGGCCAGAACAGCACCTCTTGATTGTAAAAGGGGCCGTGCCGGGGTGCAGGTCTGGGCTGGTTGAAGTTCGAAAACCGAAGTTTACGTCGTAACCCCTTTAGTCAGGAACAAGTTTATGGCCCTTCAAGATGTATACAACATGGATGGGGCAAAAGTGTCTGAGGTAGACCTGGCAGATGAGATATACAATGTCCCGGTCAAACAACACATTTTGCACGAAGTGGTGACCATGCAACTGGCCGGCAAACGTGCCGGGACGGCTTCTACCAAGGGGCGTTCTGAGGTGCGGGGTGGCGGACAGAAACCTTATCGCCAAAAGGGGACGGGTCGTGCCCGAGCAGGCACCCGAAGCTCCCCTCTGTGGCGTGGTGGTGGTGTTGTTTTTGGTCCAAAACCGCGCAATTTTGCCTATAAGGTGCCCAAAAAGGTTCGCGTGCAGGCTTTGAAAATGGCCCTGACGGCTAAGTTGCAGGAGAACGCCTTGATTGTCGTGGACAA
Source organism: Deltaproteobacteria bacterium (assembly GCA_019309815.1). GTDB lineage: Bacteria > Desulfobacterota > Desulfobacteria > Desulfobacterales. The sequence goes on along the minus strand of JAFDFO010000394.1, from coordinate 1,157 downwards.
ACTCGATCTTGAAGCCGTGAAGACAAAAAGATTCGTGGAGGTCATGGGAGCGCTAAAGACCAAGGAGGCATTGATCGTTACGGACCAGAAGCTCGAGCACCTTGAACTTTCTTCGAGGAACGTCTCAGACGTGAAGGTTGTGCGGTCGGAAGGTCTGAATGTCTATGACATTCTTAAGTTCAAGCACCTCATTTTGCTTGAACCTTCCGTGAAACAACTTGAAGGGAGATTGCTCTCATGAACCCTTATGAGATAATCAGGGGACCAGTCATCACCGAGAAAGGTTCGATCCAAAAGGAGGCGAATAACCAGCTTACTTTTGAGGTAGACAGAAAGGCTAACAGGGTTGAGATCAGACATGCGATAGAAAAGGTTTTCAATGTTCGCGTAGAAAAGGTTCGGACCATGCAGATAAAGGGTAAAGTTAAACGACTTGGCAGAACCATGGGCAAACGCCGCGACTGGAAGAAGGCCATCGTAACCTTAGCCGAGGGTCAGAACATCGAGTTCTTTGAAGGAGCCTAGGGGACTGAAGACTGAAAATTGAAGATTGTCAATTGATTCGGTTTTGTCAGTGAAACAATATTCAATGTTCAATATTCAATATTCAATTTCAAATGATCGCTAAACGCCGGCTAATAAGTAATGCCCAATACTTAATACTCAAGGATTAACGGAAAACAGACATGGCACTTAGAAAAGTAAAACCCACCTCTCCCGGAAGGCGATTTCAGACTTACGACGGGTTTGAGGACATTACGAGATCTCAACCCGAAAAGAGTTTGGTACGGCCACTGAAGAAGAGCGGGGGACGCAAGAGATCTCAACCCGAAAAGAGTTTGGTACGGCCACTGAAGAAGAGCGGGGGACGCAACGTCCACGGACGCACGACATGCCGTCACCGTGGTGGAGGGCACAAACGGCGTTACCGTATCATAGATTTCAAACGGGACAAGACAGACGTCCCAGCAAGGGTCGTATCCATAGAATATGACCCAAATCGATCGGCACGTATCGCGCTGCTGCACTATGCTGATGGGGACAAACGGTATATTCTGGCTCCTAATAAGCTTGTAGTGAACGATACAGTCATTGCCAGTTCCTCGGCCGACATCAAGCCAGGCAACGTTTTGCCGCTGCGGAACATCCCGTTGGGT
>JAFDFO010000149.1 GCA_019309815.1 Deltaproteobacteria bacterium | reverse complement strand
GCAGATGCGACCGCATACGCCGGGCAAAGGATTCAGCTTCCTTATTGAAGCAAAGGCCTCCTCGAATTTCCTCTCAGCAATGAGCTGGATATATTCCCTCGCATCGGTCAGAATTGGACATGCCGACTGACAGCGGGGACAGTCTTTATGCTCGTTATTCGTCGTGTTAGGCATTGTTGAAACTATCTCTCTTTATGTCATTGCGTCGTTGGAGTAATGGAGTGATGGAGTAATGGAAAAGAACCGTGAAAGAGTCTTTTCCATTACTCCAGAATTTCATACACACCGCACAGACTAAGCTTCACCAACCTACCGACTCTCTCACCAGGATTGATAAGTGGTTCGGACCCTATCTTTCCCCGGGTAGTGACACGATGACGGTCGTCCCTTTTCCTGGTTCGCTTTCCACATGGATTACACCGCCGTGTGCGTCCACGATCCCTTTGACAATCGACAAACCGAGCCCTGATCCCGCTATGCTTCTGGTCTGTTCAGTCTTGATGCGATAGAATTTCTCAAAAATCCGTTCAATATCGTCTTCTGAAATCCCTATGCCGGTATCCACGACCATCAGTCGTACGCCTTTGCCCTCTTTGTTCAGGGACACGTTAACGTTTCCCCCCTTCGGGGTGTACTTGATGGCATTACTGATAAGGTTGATGAAGACAGCATCCATACCGCCCCTATCCCCACTAAACGCCGGCAGATCTTGGCCGGTTTCATACGTGATACTAACCCCTTTTTCTTCAGATGAAAGACGCATTAAATCTACCGTTCTTTGTAGATTTTCTGCCAAATTCAGACTTTCAATTTTCTGGATCGATTTTCCTTCCTGAATACGTCGGTAATCAAGAATGTCATTGACTAAGGTAATCATCCCTTTCGTCTTTTCCTTGGCTTTACCGAGCAGATCCGTCTGTTTCGCGCTGAGTTCGCCTGCCAGTCCGTCGAGAACGACCGAAATCTGCATCAGAAGGGAGCTCAGCGGGGCTTTGAGCTCGTGGGAAACCATGGAGAGGAAATCGGATCTGAGCTTGTCCATGGCATCCACTTTGGTGACATCATGAAACAAGCATACTGCGCCAATAACTGCTCCAGCTTGATTCTTTACAGAGTCAACGTGAACCCGAACCATCTTCTCACCGGCTTTGATGACAGGTTCTTCACCCTCCATCAACGTGGCAAGGGAGCTGTCTGATTTCATGGCCCGCATACAGAACGACAACAGCTCATCCGACTTCATACAATCAGAAATAGGACGACCAATCACATTATCCTCGGTCAGACCAAACAGGCGTCCGGCCTTATTGTTGAATAGTACGACGTTTGTTTGCCAATCTGTGACCACAAGGGCATCGGTAATGCTGTTCAGGATGGCCAGGAGAGAACGGGCGTCGTGTTCCTCCCTCCTCAAGACGGCCTTCTCTTGCCGTTTGAGAATGTCGACCCTGCGCCTGAGCCTGAAAGCTTCTATCGCCCGATTCATCTTCGTCCAGAACCGATCGTTGGTAAAACTCTTGCGGATGCAGTCATAGGCACCGGCCTGCATGGCCTCCATGGCCTCCTCGCCACAGTTGGCCGACATAGTTACGATGAGAATCTCGCGCCTTGCCTTCTGCAGAGTTTCGATGAGGGCCATGCCGCCCCATACGGGCAGCTCCAGGGAAAGGAGCATGATGTCCACATCTCCCGGGTGTTTCTGGACGATTTGCAGGGCCTCTTCAATGCTCTCGGCTGTACGGACTTTGTGGCCTTGATCTATGAGAAGCTCCCGGCATCTCCGCATAATGGTGATATCGTTTTCTACCACCAGCATATTTATGGTCGGTTGGACTAGCATCGTCTACCTATTTGTTGCTCAGCAAGTCTTGTACCCGCTTTACCAACACTTCCGGTTCAACCGGTTTGGGAATGTAATCATCAGCCTCGGTCATGAGACCCATCACCTTGGTGTAAGTTGTCTGGAACAAAGCCTGGTCAACGGCCGTGAGGAGGATCACCGGGATTCCCTTCAAATCTGAATCCTCCTTCATGACAACACAGATGTCGTACCCGCTCATTTCCGGCATCATCACATCCAGTATGACGATATCCGGCTTTTCGGCCCGCACTTTTGCCAGGCCTTCCTTGCCGTCATGGGCTGTAATCACCTCATAGCCATTGCTCTCCAGAAGGAGTTTTGTTGCCTCACAAAACTCAATATCGTCGTCTACCAAGAGTACTTTTTGCATGGCTGCACCTATGATTTGTGTTTTTATGCTTTGCCGATCCTCTTAAGGATTTTTCCAACCCTCTCCAGCAATACACTGCTTTCAATCGGCTTTTCCACATAGTCATCCACATCGAGCTGGACACCCGTTTCAAGTTCGTAACGGCGCTGGCTCACGCCTTCCTGAATCGAGCTAAGAATGATGATCGGCACATTACCGTACTTGGCGTATCGAGGATCTTTGAGTGCCTTGCATACTTCAAAACCGTCCATCTTCGGCATAAGGAGATCCAGTATGATCAGGTCCGGCTGCTCATCTTTCAGCTTGGCCAAACATTGCTGTCCATCCTCGGCCGTGACGACCGTATGACCGCCAGATTCCAATATCATCTGCAAAGCATCCCGCATATCAGGATCATCGTCGACTACTAGAATCTTGGGACTTGTTCCCATGGTGCATCCCTCCCCTTTTTTCTGTTACTGGTCACCAGTCATTCCTTAATCTGTCAGAACCTGGCTGGCTCCATCACTCCATTCCCAAAACACTACATGACAGGCCTGGGCATCAAACCGGCCTCTTCCACTATCCGGGGTACGATATCTTCCCAAGCTACTGCCATGACATGGACGCCGTGCACCCCCTCAACCTCTTTGAGTTGCTCAATAAGCTCCAAACAGATCTTGATGCCCTCTTCCTTGGGTTCTTTCGCATCGGCCATCCGGTCGACAAGTTCTTTTGGAAGACTCAGTCCCGACACATTATTCGCCATGTAGCGGGCCATACCAACCGACTTGATCGGAATCAGCCCTGCCAGGATATGCGTTTTCTGATCCAAACCCCTGTCTGTTACCATCTTCATCCATTCAACGAACTTGGGCATGTCAAAGATGCCCTGGGTCTGAATAAAATCGGCCCCAGCATTCACCTTTTTCGCCAAACGGGTGACGCGAAACTCAAAGGGATCGGCAAAAGGATTGGCTGCTGCCCCAATATACAAGGGGACATCCCCTGAGATTTCCTCACCGTTGATGAACTTGTTTTCATCCCGCATATTCTTGACCATCTGCAGGAACTGGATCGAGTCGATGTCATATACTCCCTTGGCGGTTGGGTGATTGCCAAACCGCTGATGATCGCCGGAAAGGCAGAGGACATTTCGAATACCCAAGGCAACCGCACCAAGGAGATCAGCCTGCAGGGCGAGGCGGTTTCTGTCCCTGACCACCATCTGGAGGACCGGTTCGACACCGACCTCTTTGAGGAGCACACACCCGCTAAAGCTGGACATGCGCACAATAGCGGTCTGGTTGTCCGTGACATTCAATGCATCACAGCAAGACTTAAGCGGTTCCCCCTTTTTCTGGATCACCCTGGGAGAAGTCCCTTTCGGAGGTCCGCATTCGCCGGTTACAGCGAACTGCCCGCTTTCCAGAATCTTTTCCAAATTGCTCCCTGACTTCATGATGTAAGATCCTCCCTTATCACCTTCCTAGGTCCGCCATGTCCGGCGGGTGACCAGTCTTTTACGGGAAAGATCTCTTCCAACACCTCCAGTCGGCCAAGCCTGGTGAGTCGGTCAATGATCAATTGCCACACACAATCGACGTTTTTGCTAATCTCACATTTCCCGTTCATGGAACCCCCGCATGGACCATTTAGGAGCTGCTTGGCACACCTGGCAATCGGACAAAGTCCCCCTGTTTTGTCCAAAATACAGTTGCCGCAACCGGCACAACGTTCTGACCAAATCCCCAGTTCTTCGGTGATTCCCAGAAAGGATGTGTTGCAGCCCGGCAGGATTACCTTGTCCGGATAACGCTCTGCCAGGAGTTGAACTCCTGCCCCACAAGCCAGGGAGACTACCGCATCGCACTGCGCCACGCCTCCCTCAACAAGATCCACGAATTCGGGCTCACACTGCCTGGCGATCGCATCTTCGACAATCTCACCATTCTCGCCGGACATTTTTCTGGTCACACGGATTGCAGCCGCAACCTCTTCGGCCTGTCTTTTCCCTCCCGCCAAAGACATGGCGGCACAGGTCTCACACCCCAAGATCAGAAGGCGACCGTATCCCTCGGTCATCTCAGCAATATCTTCTAGTTTTTTCTGCTCTACAGTTATCACGTGACGTCTTCCTTATGCTTGGAGCGGATTTGGACCCATCTCCTTTATTTTTTGAATCAGTTCATCAATCACTGCGGGCTCAATGAGCCCCTGCTCAGGCATTGGGCACATGACAAGGCGTTCGCTTTCCAGCCCCAAGGCCCCGGCTACAGCCCTGGCATGCATGATACACCGTTCAACCTTGTCTCTGGTTTCCGGAAAGGGGTCCCGTTCCTGTGGGCATGTTGCGAACAAAACCGCGTCAGCGCCGAACTCGAAAGCCTTCAAGACATGCAACGTGTCAAGCCTCCTCAGTCCAAAGACGGGCACCGGCACAATGCCCGGGTAGTCTCTTTTCAAACCTTTTAGGTCCTCCGCGGTGAAGTTCCCGTGGAGGTCAAAAAAGCCAACGATCGCCGCGGCACCCTCCGGTGAGTGTTTCATTGCCATTTCTGTGTATTGAACAATACGCCCGTGGGAATGGAGATCAATGTCAATCGCCCGGACCGGGCACTCAAGGGCGCAGATGCCGCAAGCCTGACAGTAAAATGGATCAAGGTTGATTTCTCCCATTTTCCCGGCCTTTGGTATGGATAGCGGACACACCCTGACGCAGGTAAGGCATGAAATGCATTTGTCCTGGTCAACCCTCGCGCCCAGATAACAATGCAGGCATCTGAGGGCTTCCTGGGTCGCTATATCTTCAGAAAGAACGGAGACAACTTCGTCAAAACTCTTGAGCCGAGTGTCAATTGGAAGGCTCGAATCTGAACATCTCGAAAACCTCCCGGTCTTTTCAACGACACCCGAGTCGAGCTTCGGAGATTCCCTCTCTTCAACGGTTTCAGGTACGGATTTATCCTCCCCTTTCAGATAAAGAGCTATGGAGCTGGCTACACGTTTTCCTGCGGCAATGGCCTTGATAGCGGTTGCCGGGCCGGTAACCGCGTCACCCCCGGCAAAGACACCGGCAAGGGGGGTAGCCAATGCATCAGGATCTTTGGTAACAATCCGGTTCCCACCCTCTGCGAGTCCGGGTTCGCTGGACAGGAAAGACGTCTCAGGGGCCTGTCCGATTGCAGCAATAACCATATCCACGTCGAGCGTGAACTCGGACCCCTGCACAGGGGTCGGGCTT
>JAFDFO010000393.1 GCA_019309815.1 Deltaproteobacteria bacterium | reverse complement strand
ACACGGCATCGACAGAGACCGGTTCACAGTTAAAGGATACGGCGAGTCCAAACCAATAGCTTCAAATGACACCGAAGAAGGCCGACGAGAAAACCGGAGGGTGGAATTGAAGCGCGCTGATTAGATATTGATGACCTACCTCGGACATTGTTAAGCTGAAGGGGTTGGTGCTGTTGCGCCAACCCCTTCAACAACAAGAAGTAATTCCTACTGAACACTATTTGCCTTATACACCGAGACAGCCCTACACGGGTCCATTTTTGAAAAGCTAATGATGTCAGTTAGTAAGCTGATGTCATTAGCTTTTTTTTGTGCCCAGGAAGTTAGGAAACGTTAGGTTATGTTAGGATTTTTGTGTTATGGCGGGCACAGAATGGGCACAGTGGGGGGCGGTTTTCTTTGGTGTTGTTCAGACCGTTTATGATATGGTTTTCATATAGATGCAAAAAAACAACAGGAGGAACATTATGAATACTCGAATAGTAAGGACTCTTTGCTTATTGTTCATTTTGACCGCTTCCCTGACTTCTTGTGGCCAGGACGCAAAAAAAGCCGCGTTTGCCAAAAAGTCAGCTCATGAAAAGGAATTTGAAGCTAAGATTGAAAAGCTCTGTAAAGAAAGCACAGATATTAACAAGGAAGAAGACAGAGGAATCGCTATCCTCTATTGGGCCGTCGAACAGAATTATGTAGATGCTGCCAAGGCACTTCTCCAATGCGGAGCTAATCCCGATATTCATGCAAAGAAAGGCATAGCTGAAACAGTTCTTTACGCCACCATAACTAAGCTTTCTTATGGAAACGATGCTTTCGAGAGCGTTAAAATAGACAAATCCAAAGCCATGGCGGAACTTCTCATACAACATGGAGCAAATGTTAACTACTCTCCCAAAGTGGGGAACAGACCTCTGCACCATGCGGCACTGAGGGGACGTACTGACCTTTGTGAACTCTTCGTCCAGAATGGGGCTAGAGTCAACACGTCCGACATACTGGGAAATACTCCCCTCCACGAGGCGGCTAAAGAGGGATACTGGGAATCCGCTCAATTCTTACTGAAAAATGGCGCACGGCCAACACCAGCAAACAAATTTGGAGAAACTGCTATGTCCTTAGCAAAGAAAAGAGCAGAAGAAGAGTTGAATGAGCAAATCAGGAAAAAAACCAAACTGGACTATAATCCAGGTTCGGATTATGATCGAACTATTGAAGTACTTAAAGAACATGGAGCATATTAAAGAAGATACGAACAACATCTAACAAGATGCTGCACTCGATTGCTGAGAGCTGCGCTTTCAGCAACAAGTGAGCACCACGGTTATCCCGAATCAGACCAAATTTACGATAATGCCATAGTGTCTCTACTTCCAATCATCGCAAAGATGTGACGATATGATTCTCCTATCTTCACTTTGCCATTATCCCTGGTATTCTTCTTATTGACTCCATATTGCGTATGACCTAAAATATCGCCAAATCACACGCCCCCGTAGCTCAGGGGATAGAGCAAAGGATTCCTAATCCAAACAGGGCCATTTCCGAAAAGCTAATGACGTCAGTTACTAACCTGATGTGCTGTGGGGACCGGTCATAATATGGTTCTGTTATCTTCAACTTTCGGATATAGAGATATTGGCAGGTAATTTTGAATTGCCGCTCAGAATACTCAATTCAAGATAATGGGAAGCTATCTCGAAAACCAGTTGTCGTTTCTCGTCCAAAAAGAAGCCCTGGCTCAATCTGTCATGTTGAGACGAATCGTGAATTACAAAGCGAATGGAGGGTAGAATGAGAAGAAGTCTATTTAGAAGAATAGGGTTACTTGCATTTTTGGTCCTGGCCCTTGCTTTGACCGGTTGCAAACAAAGCCCCGAGCCTCCGCAGGAACCGGCGTCTACCAAAACAAAGCGACCCAATGTTCTGCTAATCGTTGCCGACGACCTGGGGTATTCCGACATTGGTGCTTTCGGTGGGGAAATCGCGAGTCCGACCCTGGATGCTTTGGCGAAAGAAGGCTTACAGTTTACCAACTTTCATGTC
>JAFDFO010000148.1 GCA_019309815.1 Deltaproteobacteria bacterium | reverse complement strand
CAGTGTAAAGTTGGTTCTTATCCTTCTCTAAGTTCCTGTTTGTCATTTCGAGCGAAGCGAGAAATCTTTAACCTCCCAAACTGGGTGATGTTGCCTTCATCTACCCAAAAGCTGGAACAATAAAGGAAGCCCGGTTGAGGGCGACCTGGGAAAGGGAATCCCTCTGACGCCGCGCATAAGATTTCTCCCTTAGGTCGAAATGACAACCAGGAATGGCACGGCTCGCGACGTTTTGCCAAGTCGCCAAAGTGAAAAAGCCCCAACCGCTTAAAGCGGTTGGGGCTTTTTTGGTTTCAGTGTCTCTGCCGAATTCTAGACGGGCCTGAATATCATCAACCACGCCTGGGCTATCAAGATACTTATAATCATGTACGGAAAGGCCGGTTTCATGAAGCCTATAAAGGATATCTTATACCCCTTGGACTCGGCAATACCCATGGTGACCACATTGGCTGAAGCACCGATGATGGTTCCATTGCCCCCGAAACAGGCCCCTACGGCCAGTGCCCACCACAGCGTGTTTTCAGAACCAGGAATAACCTTGGTGAGATAGGCCACAATGGGAAGCATGGTGGCCGTAAAGGGGATGTTGTCCACAAAGGCTGACATGATTGCCGCGACCCAGAGGATCAAGGTCATGGCGATCCAGAAGTTGCCCTTGGACATATTCAGAATCCAGTCAGCAATAACAGCAAGGAGTCCGGCTTCTTCCACAGCACCAACCAGGATAAACAGGAAGATAAAGAACATCAGGGTTGGCCACTCAATGTCCTTTTCGATCAAGTGGAGCATGTCCACCTTCTTGGTGACGAGGCCCACCGTAAAAATGACGCTGGCACCCATAAGGGCCGCAATGCTCACTTCCATGTGCCAGTAACCGTGAGACAGGAAGAGGAAGACGGTAAAACCAAGGATGATGAGACCGTATGTGAGCAAGGTCGGATCGTAGATCTTATATTTTTCCTTGAGCTCTGCGGTAAATTCCTCCACATTGGCCACCGATGCCTGGGCCTTTTCGTAAGCCTTGCCCCACCAAAGTTTGGTGAAAACGAACATGACGACCATGCAGACCGTGCACAGAGCGGCCAGGGCAACCACAAAGTTCATGAAGGTTAGGCCTGAATAGGAACCGATCATGATATTGGGCGGATCACCTATGAGTGTGGACGTGCCCCCGACATTGGAGGCCAGTACCAGCGGTATGAGCAGATGGAGAGGATTGAGGTTGCAGGAGAGGGCGATCTCAATGGCCACACCCGTTAGAAGCAGCATGGTGGTCACATTATCCAGAAAGGCTGAAGAGATCGCCGTAAAGATCATCAAGAGGATTGTCAATACAAAGATTCTCCCTTTCGCTACCTTGTAGGAGATATAGGCACACCATTGAAAGACGCCTGTATTTTTCAACACACCCACAATGATCATCATGCCCATCAAGAGAAAGACGACGTTCATATCAATGGAAGCGACAGCGCTATGAAAAGAGAAGATGTGAAACTCGGGGTTGATCGTCCCAATGGTGTATGAAATGGTCATCATGAGGGCCGCGCCGAGCATGGCAGCAATGGTACGGTGCAGGAGTTCAAACGCGATCAGAATGTATGCAATGATGAAGACGACCGTGGAGATCCAGAAGGCCGCACCGAGGTGCCGGTCGAGCGCAACCTCCTCGGTAACATAATAATGGCCTCCTTTTTCAGCAAAGTCATGTCCGCTGAATTCCACGATCTTGGTCACAAAGCTTGCTTTGTGAGTATTCATCTCGAAGGTGGCAGTGTGCATAACACCCTTCTCAACCATAAACTCGGCCAGGTAGTGGCCGTTTCCTGCAGTTTCAACCACAAGCAGTTCATGGCCGTTCATACTGAACTCGATCACTGCTTCTGAAACCGGTTCTTGGTGGGAGTCGATAATAGTTCCTGCAATGGTCACATACTCTCCCCCTTCGATATGGACCATCTCCTGGCCCTTCGTGGCCCCATGGCCACCAGCAAAGGCAAACGTGCATAGAAAGGACAGTGCAATTGTGACCGTGACGAGCAACAGAGCTTTTTGTGTGCGCATGTAAAAATCCTCCTCCCTCTTGTTTCCGCAGTAATGGGTCCCGCTTTAAGACTCACCCGGAAGCATAAGTTTTTTCAAAGACTAATCGTCTTCAAGGAACCAAATATTTACTCAAAAGTGCCTCGGCCTATTATCATAAAGGCCCCTTTTGGTCAATCTTTTTTTGAGAGAATAGTGCTCGAAACGGGGCTTGAAACTGCAATAGCGAGCGCATTCCCTGTCCCGCCGCGGCGGGACTGCAGGGAGCTTCAAAAGGGTCAAAATACGATTCCGGAGGCATTCAATCCCGTTACGATTTTTTGCTATCACGGCAGAGGAAGTTTGAAGTATACCGGGATTTTCGTTTGACAGTGCACCAAGCGGATGATACGTGAACAAGATTCCTCATTTCCACAGGAGACAGGCTAAGTATGGAAGCTCAAACGTTTTTCATCCGATCGGTTGTAGTGCAGAACGTCATCATGGGGATCATTGCTGCCATTATTGTCGTCGTCCTGCTCCGTTCAATCTGGCGACCGAAGCTCAAATACGTTGTGGCGGTCGTCATCTGGGGATTGATTGCCGGATGGTTTTTCAACGGCCCTCTGTGGGGATTCAGCGCGGTCACGGTAAGCCCAAAAGGTCTCCAGATTGATTACGGTTTCCTGTCGGTCTTCAGAAACACCACCTTGCCCGTGGACACTCACTGGAGAATCCGTAAGTATCTGGGTGGCATCAGGAAAATGAAGAACCTCTACTTTTTCCAGCTGAAAGATCACAAGAGCCTGAAAGTCCGCGGCGGGGACAAGGTTCAGCTGCTGCAGGCCCTGGGTGCTGCTATCGACGAGATAAATGGAAGGGAAATGGGCACATTGTTAGAACGTCCAGTGAATATGTAGGCTCCGAGGTGTGACGTTTAAGTTGCTCCAGGCGAAGAGATGAGAAAGGACAAGAGATAGAAGAGAGAAGACAATCACGAAGGCACGTACTGTTCTCAAGGCGTAAGCCGCAAAAGACGACGAAAGCACGAAAAAGAAAATAAGATTTCGTGTTTTTCCTTCTGTTTCGTGTTTTCGTGATAATATTTTTTCTTTCTCCAGGTTAAGTAGAGATGAAAATACACGAATACCAAGCCAAGAAGATCTTATCTGAATTTTCGATCCCCGTACCCCAAGGTTCTGTGGTCAGAGATGCCAAGGAAGCCAGGCGAATTGCCGAGGAGAGCGGGGGGGATAAGTGGGTGCTCAAGGCCCAGATCCATGCCGGCGGCCGCGGAAAAGGGGGTGGGGTTCAGGTTGCAGACACGCCTGACGTCGTGGAGAACATAGCCGAAGAGATGCTTGGCATGACCCTTGTCACGCCTCAGACCGGCCCGCAGGGCAAGCAGGTCAACAAGATACTTGTAGAGCAGGGGATTGCGATTGCGCAGGAGTTCTTTGTAGGAGTAACCGTTGATCGCACCAGGCAATGCCCGGTTATCATGGCCAGTTCTGAGGGGGGCATGGAGATTGAAGAATTGGCCGCCAGTCATCCGGAAAAAATTGTGCGGGAGTGGATCGATGTCGGCATCGGGCTTCAGGCCTTTCAGGCACGAAATCTCCTTTTCGGCATGGGGATAGACGCAGGTTTCATCCGTGCCGGTGTGGGACTCCTGGCTCAGCTTTACCGGCTATTTGAGTCTTTGGATTGCACGCTGGTGGAGATAAACCCGCTGGTCGCTACGCAGGACAAGCAGCTCGTTGCCCTTGATGCCAAGATAGACTTTGATGACAACGCCCTGTTTCGCCACAAGAACCTTATGGAACTGGAAGACCCGGACGAGCAGGATCCACTCGACGTTGAGGCTTCACTCCACCGCCTGAACTACATTCGGATGGACGGTGATCTCGGAATCATGGTCAATGGGGCAGGACTGGCCATGGCGACCATGGATTTAATCGAGCAGGCTGGAGCCAGGCCGGCGAATTTTCTGGATGTTGGAGGGGGTGCCACCACAGAAATGGTGACCAAGGGCTTTGAAATAATATTAAAGGACAAAAATGTCCGAGGGATCCTGATCAACATATTCGGCGGAATTCTGAGGTGTGATGTGCTGGCCACAGGAGTTGTCGAGGCAGCCTCAAAGATAAAGATCGATGTGCCGGTCGTGGTGCGTCTGGACGGCACCAATGTGGAGGAGGGGCGCAACATCCTCGCCCAGGCCGACCTCGACTTTGTCGTGGCCGACAGCATGGCTGACGCCGCCAACAAAGTCAGAACAATTACCGAATCGTAAAAAAGTTACCCAAATCAGCTTTGAGCTGAAATGGGTAAAAATGGGTTTTTCTATTCTTGGGCATTTTGGCCAACTTAAAGCACCACATTAACAATTGACCAATAACGATTAACAAATAACAAGCAGCGGACAACGGTGAACGGCCACAGGATTGACTATTGATTATTGACGATTGAAGATTGAGAAAAGAATTGTTTTTGGCTCAGCGCCGTGCACTTTGTGCTATGCGTCAGACGTCAGTGAACGGACAACGGTGAACGGTGAACGGCCCTGGGATTGACGATTGATGATTGAAGATTGACTATTGAAAAGCTTCTTTTTCCCTTTGAGCTTTCAGCTTTGACCTTTGAGCTCAGTTTCGCCAGAGACTGTTGTGGTGAACGGATAACGGAAGACGAATGAGCATACTAATCGACAAAAACACCCGGCTGTTGGTGCAGGGGATGACCGGCAAGGAGGGGAGTTTTCATACCGCGCAGTGTGTTGCGTACGGCACGAATGTTGTGGCCGGGGTCACGCCTGGTAAAGGTGGACAGGACGTGGACGGGACACCCGTTTTCAACACTGTTCGCGATGCAGTTGACAGCACCGGCGCAAATGCAAGCCTCATCTTCGTACCGGCCCCTTTTGCGGCCGATGCCGTAATGGAGTCCGCCGCCTCGGGCATTCCGTTGATTGTCTGCATTACGGAGGGGATTCCTCTCCGTGACATGTTGAGAGTCATCCCTTTCTTAAGGCGCCGCAACTGCCGCCTCATCGGTCCAAATTGTCCGGGAGTGATCTCGCCCGGTCGATGTAAGGCCGGCATCATGCCGGGGCAGATTCACAAAGAAGGTTCCATTGGCGTGATTTCCAGGAGCGGTACCCTTACCTATGAAGTGGTCAACCAGTTGACCCAAAATGGTCTGGGACAAAGCACCTGTATCGGGATCGGCGGCGATTCCGTGATCGGCTCTACCTTTGTGGATATGCTGAAGCTGTTTGACAACGACTCAGAGACAGAAGGTGTTGTCCTGATCGGAGAAATTGGTGGGAGCGATGAGGAGACGGCTGCCCAGTTCGTCGGGGATCACTTCAGCAAGCCCGTGCTCGGATTTGTTGCGGGATTGACTGCTCCTCCGGGCAAACGTATGGGACATGCCGGT
>JAFDFO010000392.1 GCA_019309815.1 Deltaproteobacteria bacterium | reverse complement strand
CGGCCGGATCTCGGCAAATCGGTTAAGGGGCTGCCTTCTTCGAGGCGGCATATCCACCGTCGCACGGTTTTCTGATCGGCTTCGGAAAAGATGGAAATCGTGCGATTCTTGATGTTTCCGATGTGCAATGCTGCAAAGACGGTGCGTTTCTGAACTCTTCGAAGCATCTGTGGACTCAGAAGCTCAGCACAGGAATCTTCCGTGCCAGGCAGCATGTCTTTTACTTTTCGGAAGAGTGCTTTGAGGTTTTTTTTACTGTCGTGACAAGCTCAGGTAGAGAGTGCTTGACTCTGGTCAACCCCAGATTGGCCATATGATGGCGTACGGTGCGTGCGGGGATGGCGGTACTCCTGCTTTTGGCCTCTACGTTTGTCAAGCAGAGCGTGAGCATCGCCGCTGTCAAGCTGCTTGGCAAGTCTTTCTATGTGCGTTGCGGAATAACCGAGGACCTTGGCCACTTCTGTACGAGGGAGCAAACCGTTCTGCACCAAAGTGAGCAAGAAGATTTTTGCCTGCAGAGAATTTTGAACCGGGATTCGCACGGTTTGATCACTTATGCCAAAGTCCAAAATGATCTCTGTTTCGCTGGACAAGATCTCAATTTTCGATTTCTCGCGAGTGCTCGGGGGCAAGAAATGCGAATGCCTACGTCTTCGATCCTCGATCGCAGGCAAGCCCTGTTGACCAATTCTGTTCAGAAGCGAAAACAGAGTACCCAAAGGAATGGAAAGTCGGCGAGCAATTTCCTCGCGATTCGCACCCATGAGAAACAGGGCGAAGGCGAGAAACCTCGTGAGAACGGTCGCCCCCAGTAACTCTGAGGCATTCTTGATGCGTTTGGCTGAATGCGTGGACGAAAACTCGGTACCGGAAAGGCAATTTGGCATGTCAGACCTCCCTTGCATATATAATACGTTTGAGAGCAAGGATAGCCCGACAAATCGACAATATCAAGCACTTTTTAAAGTATTTTCAAAAAAACGGATCTGGGGCGGTGCCAATTTCAGTATGATATCTAAGAGATGCATGAACATGTCAAATTGCCATCACGGCGGACAGAACTTTTGAGACGCGGTACTAGACTATATCTTTCGAGTGCCCCCGTAAAGTCCGCTAAGCCATTCTCCCGGAGGAGGGAGCTCAGAGCGATCAAGGAAAGGCTGTCCCTTTCAGAGGTCAAGGAACGGTGCACGAACCGGGAGGCCCATTGGGCCCTTCCCCTGGACCTTTTCGAGCCGGACAAGATGAAGCCCAAGGCCGAGGAAACTCTCGAGCGTTACGGACACGTGGACATCCTCGTTAACAACGGCGGCATCAGCATCCGGGCCCTGGCAAGCGAGACAACCCTGGAGATCGACCGCAGGATCATCGAGATCGACTACTTCGGCCACATCGCCCTGACCAAGGCGGTCCTGCCCTCCATGCTCCAGCGGAAGGAAGGACACATCGTGGTGACCACGAGCCTGATGGGCATCATGCCCGCGCCCTTGCGTTCGGCCTATTGGGTGGCCAAGCACGCGTTGCACGGCTTCTTCGACACCCTTCGAACAGAGGTCTGGCAGGACAACATCAAGGTGACACTCATCTGCCCCTCCGTGGTCCGCACGAACATCTCGAAGAGCGCGCTCACAGGGAACGGCGAGAGGTTCGGCAGGATGGACAACCTCATCTCTTCCGGGATATCGCCCGAGGACTGCGCCCGGGAGATCATGAGGGCCATTGTGAAGGGGAAGCGTGAGGTGATCGTGGGCGGTGGCGTGCCCAGGTACGGGGCGTATGTGAACCGGTGGTTTCCGGCTCTCTACGACAGGCTTGTAAGAAGGGCAACGGTTGTGTGAACAAGCATGGACATCAACTTCCTGTGGCTCGTGACGAACGTCACCCTGACGACTTTTTACGTCCTGACCGGGGCGGTTTCACCATGGACCTGGTCCTCGAAACGGATGTCCAGGATCACCGGGAGAGCCTTGCCGCCCGCCTTCTCGATCTCTTCGGCAGAGGTGTAGATCGTGCCGGGCAGCTTGGGGTGAGGCTCTGCAGTTCTTGCCGCAACCACCACATTGGCCCCATCCTGGGCCGCACGAAGGGCAATGGCCCTGCCGATACCGCGACTGCCGCCCGTTACGAAAAGGGTCTTGTTCTTG
>JAFDFO010000147.1 GCA_019309815.1 Deltaproteobacteria bacterium | reverse complement strand
TCCAGCATGAACGGCAGAGGATGGGCGCGCCTTCCGATTACGGTGACGTCATAGCCATCCGGTTTGGAAGCTGCAAGAAGGCTGGCTGTTTCCAGGCTGATAAACCCCGCCCCTATGAACACGAGCTTCTTTGGTCGTCTTTCCTTCAGGAAAGCCATCATTGCCTCTGCATCGGGAACGTCTCTAAGCGTGAACACCCCTTGGAGATCCGTTCCTTCAATCTGTGGTACGATCGGACTCGCACCAACTGCCAGGAGGAGTTTGTCATAGGGCGCCTCACCCCCATCTGACAACTCCACAATTTTCTTTTGTCGATCAACACTGTTTGCCCGGGCTTTGACGAGGTTGATGCCCGCCTTGGAAAACATCTCGTCAGGATTGGTAATAGAATCTGCTGTGGCCAGACCGGCCACGACGTGGGGGAGCGCTCATCTAACGATGAACCGCTCTTCCTCACTGACAAGGATGACATCCACTTCCGGCATCAGCTTCCTGGAAAGCATTGCGGCTGGGCCGCCCACTCCACCACGTCCGACAATGACCAATTTTTGACCTTTTTCCATTGTGGGCCTCCTTTTGGCTCCGTAGCGCTCCAGATTCTCCACTTGAACTTATTGGCATATGCTCATAACCAAGAATGGATACCTGTTTTGCGGACCGCTGTCAAGTCGTTTATAAGGAAAATGTGGCTGAGGCAAGTGATGACGAAGGTAAGCTGCAACAAGGGGTGCCCTGGTGCATGCATGGGCCGCTGCCCAACCCCGTCCCTACTTCGTTTTGAGGAGATAGCCCTTCGGATTGAAGGCAAGGAAGAACATTCTAACGGCGGTATTCTACATCCATGGCTGGGCAATGAATCTCAGTTTTATCCGGTTTTGGGACGCTTCCACAATATCAATTCGAAACGACTCGAATTCCTTCAGGGCCAGTTCATCTGCCAGATCCTGGGCTGTTCCACGATAACTCACTTCCAGGTTAGCCTTGTTTATTTGAAAACCCCGCTGGTACACCTTGTCGACGCCCCACACCTGGTCTTTCAGGACGCCCTTGAACCGCACAAAATCAGCGTATCGCGTAATATCAACCACGTCCAAGGTTACCACCACTGCCGGCTTGGCCCATTTGTCGATGATTTTTGGAACGAGGGTGTTACCGATTTTTTCCGAGGCTTTTTTCAAGGCCACATTAGAGCCAGCCAGGGGATCGATATGGGGCGCAGCCGCACTGCCATTGGCAGACGCCAGAACATGGCCGTTGTCGACCTGAATAGCTCGGACAGATATCTCGGCACGGTAAGAGTTGAGGTCAAACTCTTCAATGGGTCCTGCATCCTTAACCACGGCGCGACCAAGAACGACGACTTCGGCGTCATAGTCCCGCCCTACGGCCGTGGCCTGTGAATCGGACGGGTCCAAGGGAACAGGACCAGCCAGCTCTTTCAACGCGTGATCCACCACCAGGAAGTGGTTGTCAATGAAGAGTTGTTGGAGCGTGGCTTCGGTGACAAGCCGCCCCATGCCGGCGGTCCCTTCCCACCACGCCTTCGATTGATTCTGGCCAATGTCTTGTTGGGAAACCATGAAGAGTATCCGGGGTCGCTCCACAGCCTCAATCACCCGATCCAGATCCTTTTGAAGGGGAGCCGTGGTAACGCGGGCCTGGATGATGAGTCTCAGCAATCCCGTCTCTTGCCATTCTTCGAGGATTTTGTAGTCCTGAACGTATCCGGTGGACCGTGCGTAGATCTCGTCCTTGATAAGCGTGTAGTTGTGGTTGATGGTCTTCGCATCTATCAAGACCCCCACGGTCAGCTCAACAGCGTTTCTCTGGGCATCTTTGATAGCCCTGCCACGGGCCAAGGCCACATCCCCGGCAAGAATGGCTCCTACGCCTTCTGCTGTTACCGTTCGGACTTCGTCTCCCTTTGCCCAGGATGCCAAAACGAGCACAATCATTATTGAAGAGAGTACATACCCCAGAGTCTTTTTCATGAGTCCCCCTTTTCGCCATACGGAATCTGCGTCGCCAAGCATATCCTCAATATATCCGCCAGAGCAATATCAAAACAGACTAACTCACAAATTCGCTTCTGTTCAAGCCGTCAGGCGCAAATTCGAAGCACGTACTGTTTTCAAGGCGTGAGCCGCAAATCCTAAACAAATCCGAATTTACAGAGAATTAAACAGGCTACCACTCCACGGTTCCAAAGGGATGCAATCAATAACGACAGGCCCTGACAGGTCCCTACCTGGTTGTACAAAAAGTAAAGAATCGGGTCTCGCCCGGTTTTGTCGTCACAGTGCCAAGGTCAAGCTTCTCAATGCTTTGCTTTTGCCCGTTTAGACAGTTCGCGCTTAAAATATACGTACCAGGCGGCACGTTCAGCTGGGCCACCCTTATCTGGCTGGGCAGCGAATACCAGCACCGTGTGTCTGCTATCTCCGACACAACGATCAAGACGTTGACAAATGCCTTTGCCAGGATCTCCCCCCAGTCACCGTAGCGCTCCTTTGCCTCCTCAACCATCTCCTTGCCCCCGGCGTATTTGGCCGCAGCACGAGCAATCGCCTTGGCCATGATCCGCCCCTCGCGGTTTTGCAGGTTTGTGCGAGCAATCCTGGCGACCGGCTCGCCCAGTCGGGAACGGGTGTGAAATGGCTTACCGTCTGCCCTTGAAGCTTGGATCCTGGATTCCACAATGGTGAACGGACGATCTTGATATTGGGGAAAGGCCACTTTGATGACGTGACCGTCCGGAAGGGGAGCTGTGATACTTTTTTCCACCTTGATGGGTGACTTCCCGTTGAAGTGAACAAAGGTCAAGGTCGATCTCTTTTCTTTGTCCTTTTGTGACACGTACTTGACATCGCTGAACCGGCGCTTTGCTTCGCGAAACTCTTCTCCACCCATCCATTCGGCCAGCCTGAGGTACTGCTTCTTAAGCAGCACGGGCGGCCCAAGGCCGTAGTCCGTACGGTAATCCTTCTTGTAGATGTTCAGGGCCTTTCTGTACGATATGAAAGCGTCATTCAGGTTGGCCGAGGTGGGATCAATTTCATACAACATACCCATGAGCCATCGAACAAAGGCATCCTCCTTGTATCCGTTTTTCTTGCCCTTCGGGTATTGGCTGTTGATGGCCTCCAGCTTCTTGTCTACCTTGCGTGCTTCTACGAGGGCATCCTCTACGCTCCCCTCCTGCAGGTAGGCCAAAGCCAGTAGCAGGTTGAGCATGACCGACTCAAAGTCCTCACCCCTGTAGGGAGCGACTAGATCGTTGATAATGAATGTAGTCGCCTGTCGGGTGAGCGATTTGGTGTAGAGCTCTTCGTCCAGTATCTCTGCTTCTGTAAGCGTCTTGCGCGATATGGTGTAATCATGCGTATACAGGCTCAGGAGACCCCTTTCCATGAGATACAACAACCGGTCCTTCTTACCGAATTGCGCTTCGCCATGCTCCAAAGCGCTCAGTGCACCGGAGAAATTCTGGCTCTCTACAAAAGGGGTGACTTGATCATAGACGGGCAAGAAAGACTGGGGCTGTGCTGGGACGCCCCCTTGCCGATGGCGGCGACGTGCCTGGCGGGACCCTGTACAGGAGGACAAAAGGACCAGGACGCTCAATGCTACCAGAAGGACCTGACATGGGGATCTTCTCGTGAAGCACATCATCGCGCCTTTTGGATAAGCCCTGGATAGGCCGAAACATCTGTAGGGGCGGGCCACTAGTGAAAGAGAAACAGTAGGCATGCCGTTTATCCCCATGTCTCTCAGGGTACGCAGAAAGCTACAAACCGTACTGAGCCCGTTTTACGTATTTCTTGATCTGTTTTTCCCCGATCCAGGCCTTCTTGTTTGTTTCGAGGTGAATCAACTCCAGATTCGCCTGGTACAGAATGACGTACTTCCCCTTTATCTCATCTTTGATTGAATTAATGGAACCCTTGAGCATGAAATCCGCACCAGTCTCCTCGCTGATCGACTTGGCGGTTGCCTCGTCCGTAAAGCCCTTGAGCTGATCGGCTTTCTCTTCCCGCAGTTCCTTCCGTTCTTCCTTTGAGGCAACGAAATCGACCTGTCCGGAATTAATGAGGGCACGCTCCAGGTTCTTCACAAACACCTGGGTATTTATGTGTTCGTGACTCCGGTTTAAGACAGTGCCCACAATGACCACCGGGTTCTTGTGGCTGTAGTCTGCTTTGAACTGTTTTAACCAGGGCCGGCTCAAACAGTCCTGGATCATTTCCTCTGCGACCAGACGGGAATCGGTGTCGTTCCAGCGCCCACTGAGATCTATGGTCTCATCTACTTCGGTTCTCTTCACTTTGGGGCCGGCACAGCCCAGAATGAGAGCCGCTGCAACCAACCATACGAAAACACCTGCATACCTGATGACCTTGTTCATAAGATACCTCCTTAACAAGGCTAGTGTTGCGTACCATGAATAACTTACATAATCTTCAAGATCCCACAGGACCCACAAAGACGATCTAACAAATCCGTACTGTTTTCAAGGCGTGGGCCGCAATGACCAAAATTCAAATGGCCGAAACATGAAGACAACAACACAGGCTAGCGCTGATCGTTTGTGTCATTAGAACATTCGAATTTTGAATTTGTTTCGGATTTCGAAATTAGTGCTTCGAATTTTACGTTTTTGCGACTCAACGCGCACATCACATTTGCTTTGACTTTTGCAAGAAACTTCTTGGACAAGACACTTTTATGTTCAAATGATAAAATGCGCTGTTTTTTCAGTAGCATATAGATGATCCTCGCCCTGTTGTCAAGGAAGGAATAGGCAAACTGCAGACCGAACAAGAATTCTTCGGTGAGGACTATTGACGGACTTGTAAACTTGAACGCGTTTATATATGGTGCAGAGATTGCAGTGACTTGCGATGGTTCTTACTGTGAAGACGCGGAGGCCGTTGGAAGGCCCGCGAAAACGATCCTGTTGAGGCGAAGGCTGTGACTCCCCCCAAGAAAAGGGCCCAACAAGCCGTCAAGCAGAACAAACCCGGGAAAAAGCCCGGGGCATCCAAGCGGAAGCAGCCTGGCAAAGCTCGAGAGCGCTACGATCAGATAATCTTTCGCGACTGGTGTAAAGCGTGCGGGATTTGTACCGCGTTTTGCCCCAAGAATGTCATCGGTCGCGCCAGTAACGGGACCCCCGTGATTGAGAGGCCGGACGATTGTATTGGATGCCGGCTTTGTGAAATACGCTGTCCGGACTTTGCCATCACAATTCAAGAACGTAATGGGAAGCGCGCAAGGAATCGATCATGAGGAAAAAGCCTTCAAAAAAACGGCTCCTCTTGCAGGGAAATGAAGCGATCGTAGAAGGGGCTCTGGCTGCAGGCTGCCGTTTCTTTGCGGGGTATCCAATCACGCCCGCCTCAGAAATCAGCGAGCTTTTGTCAGTTCGATTGCCCCAGGTTGACGGTACCTTTATCCAGATGGAGGATGAGATTGCCAGTATGGGGGCTGTTATCGGCGCTTCGCTCGCCGGTGTGAAG
>JAFDFO010000146.1 GCA_019309815.1 Deltaproteobacteria bacterium | reverse complement strand
TTTAATGAATTGCATAGTCAAGAAACATTGGAGTGTTGGAGTACTGGAGTATTGGAGTATTGGAAAGAAGACCGAAACTGAAATGTTACTTGCATTGCTTTTTCCATCACTCCAGGTTTTTTGTTTAGATACTCAACTGCTTTATACGTCGATGAAAAACCAGGTAGTCAAAAATCCTCCTCGAAACAATGATTGCCGTGAAGAGGCTGGCCACGATGCCAAGGCTCAGTGTCACAGCAAAGCCCTTTATAGGGCCGGTGCCAAACTGAAAGAGGACCAGGGCTGCAATAAGGGTCGTCACGTTGGCATCCAGAATTGTCAGAGTTGCCTTGCTGTATCCGGCATCCACTGCTGCTCTGGGTGTCTTGCCCAGCCGAACTTCTTCTCGAATACGCTCAAAGATAATAACGTTGGCATCCACAGCCATACCAATAGTGAGTATGATTCCGGCTATGCCGGGGAGTGTAAGGGTTGACTGAAAGAAGGCCAATCCGGCCGAAATTAGTATTATATTCAGACCAAGGGCGATATTTGCAATGATACCTGCGCCTTTATAGTAGATCGCTATAAAGAGAACGACCAGGATGCCCCCCACCAACATGGACATGAGACCCTTTTCAATGGAGTCCCGGCCGAGAGAGGGCCCAACCGTGCGCTCTTCAAGAATCGTGACAGGGGCGGGTAGGGCGCCGGCCCGAAGAACGATGGCAAGGTCTCTGGCCTTTTCCATTGTGAAGTTCCCCGTAATACGGGCGTGGCCCCCACTGATTTTTTCCTGGATAACCGGGGCTGAGTAGATTCGACCGTCCAGCACAATGGCAAGTCGCTTCTTCACATTGGCTTCCGTGATTTGCTCAAAGAGGCGAGCCCCTTTCTTGTCAAAGTCTATGGAAACATACGGCTCACTGAATTGAGAGTCGATTTGAACCCTCGCATCCGTCAAGTACTCACCCGTGAGGAAGCCCCGCTTCTTGATCAGAAACGGAACTTTTGTACTACGCCTTGTGACTTCGTCTTCGTTGATCTCATAGAGGATTTCAGTGCCGGGTGGAACGCTTCCTTTGAGGGCAACTTCGACATCATGTTCCTCATCGACCAACTTGAATTCAAGAAGGGCTGTTTGTCCGATGAGGTTGATGGCCCTTTCAGGGTCGCTAATACCAGGGAGCTGGATGAGTATCCGATTTTCGCCCTGGCGACGTATGTCAGGTTCGCTGACGCCGAACTGGTCAATACGGTTGCGGATGGTTTCCATGGCCTGCTTGGAGGCCATTTCTTTGATATACTTGACTTCTTCATCAGGTAGATCGAGGCGAACAACAAGGCCGTCACCTTCAGGTTCTTTGGACAGGAGTCGCAGCCTCGGGAACTCCTTGTCCAGGATGCCGTCAAACTCCTCGATGCTTTCTTGATTCAGAATGCGGAGTGAAATTTCCCGCTCTTTCGATCGGTCGAGCTCCGCGTACCGAATCCCGGCCTTTCTCATAGCATCTCGTAGTTCTTGTGACGTGCGCTCTATCCTGTTTTCAACGGCCTTGTCTGTTTGGACTTCCAGTACCAGGTGCATACCTCCTTGAAGATCAAGTCCCAAACGGATCTTCTCACTGGGAAGGATGCGGACACTCGTCCACCAGGATGGAAGCTTGGGATAGACGGAAGGCATGACATACACCAGTGCCACGACTAAAAGCGC
Organism: Deltaproteobacteria bacterium; assembly: GCA_019309815.1. Taxonomy (GTDB): domain Bacteria; phylum Desulfobacterota; class Desulfobacteria; order Desulfobacterales. Next base: position 4,167 of record JAFDFO010000146.1, on the reverse strand, counting down.
AATAATGGGAAACACCTTCCACTTAAGCTGCATCGATCCAATATTCCTTAAGAAAAGCAGGCCGAAGAGCCTTTTCTGAACCCCGGGGCGTTAAGGAAGACTACCCGGGTATAAACCAAGAAACGGCTTATACATGACGAAAGGCTATTTGTAAATCGAAGATCCTAGGATGGCTCCTTTTTTCCCTGGGAAACGTCGCTTTGTGCCAATCCAGCGATGTTACCACGAGCCACTTTCACACGCACTTTTTCTGCAATCTCAAGGGTCGCAACCGTGTCCGTAATACCGGTAATCCGGCCATGCAGGCCGCCACTCGTGATAACACGGTCCCCCTTTTTCAGGTTACCGAGCATTCCCCGATGCTCTTTCTGTTTCTTTTGCTGAGGCCTTATCAGGAGAAAATAGAATATCCCGAACATCAGGATCAAGGGGACAAAAGCACTAAAACCGCCGCCCTCTCCAGATGCACCGCCTCCTGTACCCATGGCATACGCAATGTCAATCAAAATAGAACCTCCTTGGTGTTGTTATTCAAAAGTTGTCATTCGTTATTCGGTCTCTTTATCCAAAATGCGGGAATGGACCGGCAACTTATGTACTTTCAATCGTCAATTGTCAATATTCAATCGTCAGTGTTTTCAAAATTCCATTCCATCTGAGCTGTGCCAAGCACACTCGTGATGATGAGCTTGAAGTTCTTTGTTTCCTCTGAAATAAGGGGCCGGTCTGTGCCGGGGACGTTATAGGGAAATCTAATAGTGTATACAGATTTCCAGGGTGTGTCATAGGGAAGAAAGTGGGACCTGACAGAGTCACGCCGTCTAACCTTGCCCTGCCGCTTAAACTGCCTTATCTCAGCAGGCACCACGCGGTCATCTTGATCATTTATAAGATAGATCTGCCACATGGAGTCTGCCCGATCAAAATCGTCCCACTGTTCTATTGATACAAAGGTTGCCATCACGAACTCACTGCCTCGAGTCAGGGCCTCCAACTGGTCCTGCCAGAACGCTTCTTTCGCTTCATCCGTCAGGGTATAGGCCTCCGCATATTCATCAGTATATGCACGTCGATACTCTTTGGACTTATAAGTGGCCGTGGCAATAAGCTCCGCCGAAAATGCGCGGTAGATGCGTGCATCCCGGCTCCAGGCGTCACAAACGGATTCATACTCTTCCGTGAAAAAGGGAGCGAAAGGTTTCGTAATGTGGACGACCTTGGAACACCCTCCGGTAAACAGAAGAGCGGTGGCCAGGACAAACAAGGACAACCAAGGTCGAACAGGCAAAACGCTCATGTTAGCTCTCCCTGCCAGCTCCTACTTCTTTTTCGTGGTTTGAGCTTTTTTCTTTGCCCCAAATACGCGGCCAAAGATCGTATCTACATGCTTAAGTTGAGCCTTCAGGTCAAACAGCGTCTCAATCTCTTCGGCCTTAAGGTGACTTCGAATATCCGGATCGTTTAAAACGAGTTCCTTAAAGTCCTTTTCTTTTTTCCATGCCCGCATGGCCTGCTTCTGAACCATGATGTATGCTTCTTCCCGACTCACCCCACGTTTCGCCAGGGCAAGAAGGACTTGCTGGGAAAAGATCAACCCCCGATTCAGTTCGAGATTCTGCTGCATCCGCTTTGGATACACAACCAAGTTGGTGATGATACCAGCCATCCGGTTCAGCATGTAGTCCACGAGAATAGTGCTGTCAGGGGCGATGACCCTTTCTACAGAAGAGTGGCTGATGTCGCGTTCATGCCACAGGGCAATGTTGTTCATGGCAGCGTCCGCATTGGAGCGAACCAACCTGGCCAGTCCTGACAGGTTTTCACTCCCTATTGGATTGCGCTTGTGAGGCATTGCGGAGGATCCTTTTTGGGCTTTTGAGAAATGCTCCTCAGCCTCTCCGACCTCGGTCCTCTGCAAATGGCGAATCTCCACGGCAATCTTTTCTATTGTAGACGCCGTGATGGCCAGGGCACTGAAATACTCGGCATAGCGGTCTCTCTGAATAATCTGGCTGGATATGGACGCAGGCTTGAGACCCAGGTTTCTACAGACATAAGCCTCTACCTTTGGGGAGATGTTGGCATAGGTGCCAACGGCTCCAGACATCTTCCCAACAGATATGGTTTCCATGGCTTGCTTGATCCGTCTGCGATTGCGTCCCATCTCATCATACCAAAGCGCAAGCTTCAATCCGAAGGTGATGGGTTCGGCGTGTATGCCGTGGGACCGACCGACCATGACGGTGTGTTTGTGGGCCTTGGCCTTTCTTTTGAGGGCAAGAAGTAGACGGTCACACCCCTTCAAAATGAGCTCGGATGCCTCCTTCAGCCGCACAGCCATGGCGGTATCCAGGATATCGGATGAAGTCAGCCCTAAATGGATGTATCTGGCGTCGGGACCAACCGTCTCGGCGACATTTGTCAGGAAGGCAATCACGTCGTGCTTGGTTTCTGCTTCGATGGCATGGATCCTGTCTATAGAAAAACTTGCCTTCCTGCGGATGTTCTGTGCCGCCCTCTTGGGTATCTGGCCAATCTTGGCAAACGCTTCACAGGCCAAGATTTCTACACGAAGCCATGTTTGGAACTTGTTTTCTTCCGTCCAAATAAGGCCCATGGCTTCTCTGGTATATCGTTTGATCATTCTTCGCTATTTCGCCGTGTTTAGTTTGTTACCCGTTCAAGGTGACGTCTTATCCGTAATGCCGTCCCTTGTTCAAACATGAGGATCATCTCCCGATCAGTTGTAGTTAATTAGGGGGAAATGAGTGTGTCATCTCCAATTGAGCAGGTGTGATCCCAGAGGGTTCAAGGGTTCAAGGATTCAAGGGGTCGAGTGCAAATGCTTTAGCAGGGGGTTCAGATTTAATTGAAAAAAGTGAGTTGGGTACACTAAAGAAAGCCATCGCGGAAATCGAAAGAATGTTAACGGCGCTGATAAAGTCTTTAGAAAACAAACCCTTGAATCCTTGACCCCTTGAATCCTTGGACCCTCTTCTCCAACTATATTGGAGAAGAACCAAACATGAAGATATAGCAGGTAGTTACAGGATTGGTAACTCCCTGTCAACATCATTTCCATCTATGCCAAGCTCTTTACAGCTATGTTAATGCAGCGGATTGCCTCGGTTAGGGCAGCATCCGTGTAAGGTGTCAGGCCGCCCGGATCAAAGGGATCTTTATCACCAGGAGGATTCGCCTTTATCTTGTTTGGAAATTGAAAGCTCTGCGCTTCCTCTGTGTCCGGATAAAAGAGGCCGTGCCACACCCGCAGGCGATTTGACACCGCCTTGTTTGAAATTTTCGTGATATGATATAAGGGCCTTGCAGTAAATAGTTTCAAGAAGAAACGTTGCTGGTCGATTGCCCGTTTCAGGACATTGACCAGTGAATGGCTTGGTCTCCTGGCGTTTCCAATTAAATGGGCGAGATAGAAGTGGAACAGGACGCGCTCTGTTGGTCGGTCTAACGCGATATAACGGTCAACACGAAACTGTCTGGGATGAATGTTCCTCGGCTTCAGTAGCGCCATGTCGATTAACGTTTCCATCTCGCGATGGGTGGCCATGGCATCCGCACCCTCTTCTTTCCAGGCATTATTGTAATAGTCAATGAGATTGTGGAAGATGCGATCAGCTACCGTATGAGTTATGATTCCTGCTGAAAAGGCCATTTTTTGGGACCACATGTGCGGGGCGGCAGGAATAGAGCTAAAAAGGCGCTCACAGCCTTTTGATCATTTATTCCCCTGTCTTTATGGTGCAGAGCCCTAGAGATCCAAATATGCTTCTTGGGATTGAAACAGAACGGGGGCAAATCGTAAAAGAGGGCATCCGGAATGATAGAACCCAGGTAATAGGCTGACGCATTCCGCTGGATGACTTGGGCCAACAAGCGCTGTCCGCCGTCTTTCAATTGCCTGAGTACGTCTTGGGCAATTAATATGTGGGTAAGTTCTTTAGCCATTAACCTGTTTTAAGAGGTTATATAGGACTCGCAACCCGTAACTCGTAACTCGCAACAGGCAGTGCAGAAGGCTAACATGAAATCACAGGCCGGACCAGAGGGAAAAAGGGCCATATTTGCCTGGTGCATGTATGACTGGGCAAACTCAGCTTTCGCCACAACCATCTTGGCCGCTATCCTTCCGGTCTATTTTGCCTCACT